>JAAUPF010000175.1 GCA_012034575.1 Richelia sp. CSU_2_1
CGGGATTCTATTAGTTGAAAGTCCAGTGGTTGCAGAGGCGCTGTTTTGACGTAGAAAAGTTTCAATCCCGTTGCCGGGATTCTATTAGTTGAAAGTCTTGCACTTGAAAACTCAGAAGTACGCTGGTTACTTGTTTCAATCCCGTTGCCGGGATTCTATTAGTTGAAAGGCCGATCGCCCAAACCCAGTCAGGGAGAGGCTTCTGAAAATGGTTTTCGTCAACCTCATTTTGAGCTTCATTACAGCCTCGCTTATTGCAATGCTTTCGCAATTACTCTAAGCTTCCAAGAGTTGAAACTATTGAATTGTCAAGGTTCTAGCGTTTTTCGTCAACAAGCGCAAGATTTGCCCTCACTTCGGTTCACGAAAATCATCATAGGTCGATCGCCCTTACTCTGTCAAGCAGTCTTCCAGCAAAAAAACCGGAGGCGATCGAGCAACCGAGTTCATTCATACAGCTTGCCTCTTGAATCTTAATACACGATCGCCCTTTCTTCCCTCGGTTTCTCGGAACCGTAAGCAATCGTCCGCTTCAGCGAGCTCGCATCCAAAACATAAATTCGCACCGCATCCTCCTCAGGTTTAATCAATTTTTCAATTTGCTGCTGCAACTTCACAAACTGCACCGCCGTCAAAAAACACTCAAACACGCTGTACTGAGTCCATTTTCCGTATCCCGATAGCAATTTGTGCAGCCGAGTCCGCCGTTTGTTCGCACCATCGGTATCGGGCAAATCGTAAATCACCAAATAAAATAAAGTCTCTTTCATCTTTCACCGCAAAACTAAAGGTTTGTAAGTCAATGTAGGGGTAGTGCCCCCGTGCCTACCCCTCTTGCCATCACCGCAAAACTAAAGGTTTGTAAGGAACCCCTTCCTGCAAGTGCCGACCTAACAGCCGAGCTTGCAATTCGATCGCCCGCCGATAAGTGCAGCGATACCCAAAAACTGGATGAATAAATTCATCATTCATCTTTTTGTCAAATGCTTTCAAAAACCGTTTTAAACTGTTTTCAGACAGTCGGTAAGCCCCCAAACTTTCTGTAAAATCTGACGGGTCAAACTCGCGCCGATTCAACACCGAAAGCACTAAACTATCAGCCACTAACGGGCGAAATTCCTCCATCAAATCCAGCACCATCGCCGGTTGGCCGCGACTTACGGCGTGCAAATAACCAATATAAGGATCGAGTCCGGTAACGCGCACTCCAGTCGTTACTTGCACTCGCAAAAGTCCGTAACCAAAACTCAGCAAAGAATTCACCGGATCGGTAGGCGGGCGGCGATTTCGTCCCGGAAAACGCCAAGGTTCTTTTAACATCGCAGCCCAAGCAGCAAAATAATTTTTAGCTGCCAAACCTTCAATCCCCATCACCTCATTTAAAGTCTGCTGTTGGGCGACTAATTTCTTGTTAGCTTTCAGCGGATTGTTTTTAATATTTTGGCGGTACAAAACCGTATGTTGATTTTGAATTTTCGCAGTGACGATCGACTTTACCAATTCCAATCTTTTTGTCGCATCGCAGTGCAATTGATACTGAGCCAATCTGAGAGCTCCATTCCGAGAATTCCCCGGTTGCGCTCCTCCTAAATACTTGCCAAAAACCGAAAGATAATGTATTGGAATTCCCAATTCCAAAGCGTAAACCATCGCATCCCCGGTAACTTGAGGATTGCCAATCAAAATAACTTCCTCTACTGTTTGAGCCGGAATAGAATGTTTTTTCCAACTGCCATCTTCCTGATGCAGGGCAAGAGTAAAGGCTTCGTAAGTTTTGCTCAAAACAGCATCCGGTTGAGTCACGTAAAGTACGGGCATAACTTAAATCATCTCCTGACGCAACTGTTTAACTTCAAAAGGCAAACAAATGCCTTGCAAACTGCAATCCTGACATTTTTTAGCATTGTCGATCGGGGGTGGAATCGCTCCTGTAACAGCCTTTTTAGCTGCCCAAATAGCCGTTTCAGTCATCTGCCGCAACTGTGGTGAAAAAATAATTTTCTGCCGCCGCTTGTTGGCTGCATAAAAAATTTCTCCCCAAGCAATTTCGCGTCCCAAACGTTCTTCCAAACACAAAGCAGCAGCGCAAAGTTGAAAGCGATCGTTCAAATGATTCCCCATTTTTCCTTTTTTGTATTCCAAAGGAATCAACAAACCATCCCGTTCTTCTACAGCATCAATAATGCCGCTAACTAACAGTCGATCGCTCCACACCCACTGCTGGCGATGGATCGTAACTCCCTCTTCTTCAGAAACTCCTTCCTCATTAATATTGCGATGCAAATGCCGCCCCATTAAAATATGTTCGTTATCCTCCATTTCCCCGAGTTCGTATTCTAAATAAAACCGACGGTGGCAATATTCCCAAGCGTTGAGATAAGCTAACGGTAAAAAATCTTCATTCATCTTATTTGTACAAAATTTAAACAACTTGGATCGCGATCGGGGACGATCGCACTCGAATTCCAAAGCCAGGGGATTTTTTGTGGGATCGGGCGGGTTTATTTAACGTGTCTGCAACTCGAAAGGCTGTTGGTGAACCCGCCCCTACAACTTCTTGATAATGATGAAAAATATCACCTCAATTTCACCTGTCCCATACCCATACTCACTTTTCTCCCCACCCCAGAAAAAGCCGCAAACTGAGCGAGAACCGCAGCAATTTTTGCTTGTTCCGCATCCGAAAATTGGTATTTAACCCATCCCACCGCACCAATTTCGGCTCCTCCTTTCATTTTCAGCGCCCGAGTTTGAAGCTCGAAACTAGCTGTTACCGCACTCCATTCCACAGCCGGAAATTGCAGCAATTCGGGAGCAAAAGCGTTCCAGCGACGCAGCAAACTGCCAAATACCAACTCCGGCAAAGGAAAGGGCTGGACTGTTTTAATTTGCTTGAAACTGGTAGGCGACAAAAATTCAAGTTCGATCGATTTTTGCGGCGGCGCTTCTGCTAAAATTTGATAGCTGCTCGATCGCGCGATCTCCGTGCTATCTTCCAAGCGACAAACTACACCAGCCAAAGCGATCTCCCTGCCTATATCCTGACTCAATCCCCACAGCAAAGGAGCCAGTAAGTGCGATCGCAGCAGTGTTAATTTCAGATATTTTTGCCGCCCAGATTTACCCGATATAGCTACTAAACTGCCGGGAAAAGAATCATGTCCGTGCACTTCTTCAGCGAGTGCGGAATTAGCATTTCCTATCCACTCAAAAAACTTAGCATGAATCGCCCTTCCCAAAGTGTGCGGTAGCGGTGACTCTGCCCAAAGCGGAATTTGTACGACGTGCAAGGATGAAGAATCGACTTCAACTCCCGCCACTTCGCAAATTTTCCCCTGCCATAAAACAGCCTGATTCTTGCTAATTTGCAGGCAAATCACCTGAATTAATTCTGCGTAAAATTCCGGCTGCTGCAAAACTGCCATAACTTTTAAAACTCCCGATCGCGCAGCAGCATTCATCCAAATTAAAGGATGTGGAAAATTCGGCAGCCACTCATTTAAAGGTACGCAACGAGTTGAGGAAGCAGCGGGTTTCAAAACTAAACTCAATCCGGCAAATTCCTGTTCAGAGTCTTTGGTAAAAGTCATAGCGGGCGCTAGTAGCTGTTAGTTTTAACGGTAAAAAATCGGTAACGATCGTGCGATCTTTGTCAAGAGTGGCTTTTTTACTAGAGAAAGGATCGATTTTGTCAAAAGTCGTATTGCGGCCGAAATCATCCATCAGCCCGACGGTGAAACTAAGCTGCGGATTCGGCTGGTAAAGGGCTTCGGAAGTAATTTGAGTTCGATCGGGCAAATATTGAAAAAAGCAGCCTCGCTTGCCAAAATAGTTGATTTGAGCGAACAATTGGATTAATTCGGGCGATCGAGAATTTGCCTTGCAATGAATTTCCAAATTGCCTTCTAAATAAATCCATTCTCGAAATACAAACCCGCCTTGCATGGGAAGCGTGAGTCGAGTTTTATCTGCTTTATCCGCCGTTTGATCGTAATAGCGGAGTTTGTAACCGTTGCGATTAACAACTAATCTTTCCGGCGGCCTCACCCAAATTTGCAAGTCTCGAATCCAAGCAAATTCTCCTTTAATCCACTCATCAAAATCGCTGGAATGCAGCGCGCCTTCGCTTTCTAACAAAACTTTTAACAGCGCCATTTTAATCGCGTAAGGAGTCGGGATTAAATTAGAACGGGCTGCCATGCTGGTAGCATCAGAACGTTTCAGAGAAAACAAACTAACGGGTTGGTAACTAACAGCTAGATACTGAGTAAATCCTCCCGATGTAGGGGCGAAGCGTTTAGCGGAGGGGGTGCCCCCGCGATCGCCCTCGGCTGGAGTTGAGTTAGAGTTAGAGTTTTTAGGATTATTCGATCGCTTCGGCATTGTTGCTTTCCCAGGGTAAAGATAAGGTAATTAATTCTTGAATTTGTTCGGCAAATTGTGCCATTGTTTCAAAGTTAAACAGCCGAATTGTTCCTTCTCCATTCATGCGGTTGAGGGTGTTGGCGAGACTGTCAATTTGACGCTGGTAATCGGTATCTAAAGGGCTGATTATCGGTGCGGGACAGCGGCGCGTGCTGACAGCAATAATGCCTTCAAAATAGTCGGGATGGGGTAAATTTGTATTGCGTTTGGCACCGTTGGGTTGGAGGTAAGTGTAGAGGACACTTTTAAGTAAAGCATCGAGGCGTTTTTTGCGATCGACCCTGCAATTGCATAATTAAAAGTGTGGGGATTGTAGCCGATCCGAAATGCTTCGATATTCAAAACTGTCGCGTACAAACCCGAACTAATTTGCACGTTATAAGGAGTTGGATTTTCAGTGCCGTATTTGGCGTGAAAGTAACTTTGGGTTTTGACGAAACTGGGCAAACCGACAACAGCGCCGAATTCAATAACCGACTCGCGTTTGAGAGTTTGTCCCCTTTTTCTGTCACCATAAATCCTTCTAAATCGCTGACAGTACAAACTTGTAAAACCTTGGCAGTTTTCGCTGCTAAATCTGTCTCTTGTGCGGTAAAGAAAGCAGTTTTTTGCTTTTCGGCTAATTCGATATCGAAACCGATGCGATCGGGATTGCATTGTTTGCCGCCTTCAGACAAAGGCAGTTCGCTTTCGGTGCAAATTCGGTGCAAATGTTCCGCCTGGATGTGTTTGATCGTATCCCCAGAAATGCCGTTAACAAATTTTGGTTCGGGATTGCCTTTTTCTACAATGTAATAGCGGCGGGTTAGGGATTGATTGCCTTCTGTTCCTTCGTTATTGAGGGCGTGTAACTGCAAGGAAATCAGTCCGCTGATGGATATTGAATAAACGGGAAAAGTTGAATTTGTCATGGTAAGTAAGTGAGTGAAAAATTAAAGTTTGTAGTGAGGACTGAAGTCCTCAGAGATAAGGACTTCAGTCCTTACTATTGACATCTTGCACCAATGTCGTTCGGGAGGTTACTTGGAGGTTATTCGTGGGAGGGGGCGGGTTTCTATAACCTATCTGCAAGCTTTAAAGTATGCAGGCGAAACCGCCCCTACAGGATTGTCGATCGTTACGCAATATCTAAATACTGCGAATCTGTTTTTGTTTTTATTATTCTTCTTCATCGTCTTCCAAGTCTTCTGGTTCTACAGTCGCACTATTTTCGTCTCCTAATTCATCCGGTAAATCATCCTTGGCTTTCTGAGATTTCGGCCATTTTGCGTAACCGTAAGCAATCAGCAAATTCGCCACTAAAACTGTATCGAATTCTTCTAAAAGTTCCATCAACCTGTCTAAATCTTCTTTCTTGGGCTGGACGCGCATCAGGCGTTTTCCTTGCTTGATATAGCCTTCCAACAGCCGCAAATTTTCCGCTTCGTACTTAGCCAAAAAATCTGCGATCGCGCACGCAAAATCTTTTTTAGAACCCGACTGACTGCTCAAAAGTTGTGCTAAACCGTACTGTCGCTGCCAATCTAATTCTTTCACTCCTTTTTTCGTCTGAACTTTTCCTGCATAAACTGTTGCTTGATTGATTGCTTTAGCAATGCGGAGAAAACTTTCATCTCTAGTAATTTTCAGGAAATCGGCATCTTTTTTAGTCATCGTGTTGAGTCCTGTTACAGAAAATAAACGGGGAGACTTAGATTTAGGATCGGCAAGGCGCTTGACTGCATAATCTGCATAACCGACTTGAAAAGGAAAGAAGTTGCGGAGATTGTTTCCGGCAATAAAATCTCGATAAGCTGCTAATAATTCGCTGTTTCCCTCCTCAGATGACAAACACATTATAACTGACAAATGCTCGGCTAAAACCTTTTGATAATCGACAATTTCATCGCAATTATTGGGATCTATCCAACCGGGAATTCCTAATGTAAAAATATCTTTGACACCGTAAACTTGACCTTTTGAGCCAAAATGCGTACCGCTAAAACCGCCGACAAAATGCGCGATCGAATCCCCAATTTCCCACTCATCTTCTTCTTTACCTTCAGCCTGCGCCGGATGATTGTCTAGCAGCGTTTGACAGAATTTCAGCACTAATTCAGCATCAAATCTCGCAATGCCGTGTCCGCCACCGGGAGGGTTGGAGGCGCGCAAATTATCCAGAACTTTGCGGTATTTTCCCAGCGAGATATTGCTGGGTTCGAGGGCAACAAGCCGCCAATCGTAAACACTTTCAGCTATTTTCACGCGATCGCACAATGCAAACTGAAACAAACCGCTTGCGATCGACCACAAACCCAACCAATCGGTTTTTTGAGAATCAACTTTATTGCTATCTGCTTTAATGCGATTGACACCTTGAACTGCTGTCGGCAAATAAATTTTCACGGCACTTGCTACATCGCATAATTTATTGCCTGTTGCTTGTTTGAACGATTCGGTTACTAGCTGAGTTTGAGTTTTTGAGTCGGGCAGAATTTCAAGACTGAATGCTTGAAATACACTCACAATGAAACTGCCCCAATTATCGCTTAGCTGTCGCCCTTGCAACCATAAATCGTTATGATTTTTTTCGTGTCTCATTGACACTAAAATCGTGCCATTTTGAGTCCTCGGATCGGGAGGTTTTGGAGATTCTTCGCTGAATTCCGGCTTGCCGCGCTGCTGAAACAAATAATCGCGGTACAGCTTTCTAATTTCTGTACGTTCAACAGTATCGAAAGGTGTTGTATCGGCTGGAATTTGAGTGCGATCGGTTTTGGCACCGCATACTGGAGGAAAAGCATCGCTGTAAGTCAGTTGGGAAAAAGCTTCGAGATTGACAGGTTTTTTAAACTGAATGCAGTAGCGAGTTCCTTCATCAATAAGCTGGATGTTGTTTTTTTGTTTGGTTCGAGAAAGCGCATCTTCAGCTAATAAAGCTAATCCTAGCATGAAAAAAGTATCGGCATAGGTGCCGAATTTTTTTGTTGTAAACAGCCGATCGACTGTCACTGCTTTTACCTCAATTTATGCGATCGATCTGATTGTAGCACCATAACGGAAAGGGGGTATTCCAATTGTCGGGTGCGTCATCTAATAAGTAGAAGGAAGAGGGAAGAAGGAAGAATACTCTGATTTCAAAATATGGGTTAGGAGGGGTTTAGCGATTTACCTTGGGGTTGGGGGGTGGGTTTACTAGATGGTTGGTTTGAAGTAATTACTGTTGGCGAAGCCACTCTACAAAAATTTAACATTTAAAATCTAAAATCTAAAATCCTAAATCTAAAATTGAACCGATCGCATATCGCACAATCTTAAAGCGCGCACCACCAAAGAATATAGTTGCAAATATTCAGTTTTATCTACCTCAAATCGATCGAGATCGAAATTCTTCACATCATAAAAATTGCGACTTAACTTGGGCGCTTCTTCCGAAATTGGCAAATTTTTTGGCAAAAACGAATCAGATTTCGCCAACTGGAATCGATCGCACTTTGAAATTCTGAATGCAATTGAATCGGTTTCATCTTAGCAACATCCTTGCTCGACCATCCCTTAGCCCAAGCAGAATGGTGCCGTCCTGCTGCTAAAATAACTGCATGACAAATATCTGCAATTTGTTCGCGATCGGCCTTAAATTCATCTGCCAGCAGCGGTACGAGAACTTGTTTGAGAATTTCCCTCGCTAAAAACGCACTTTCGACAGCATGATTCGGTCGTTTGTGCTGCTTTTCCCAATCAGCGAGAGCTTTTTTTTGACTTATGTTGCCCGGATCGAAATCAGTGTGCGCTAGCAACTCGGATTTGGGATTTCTGCCGCCAAATTCGCGCCAAGCAATCTCTTGCCATCCCCTCATTACTTCCTGCCATTTTACTTGCAATTTCCCCAAATCGTGAGTAAAGATTGCTAAAAATACCAAATATTCAAACAGTCCTGCTGCTTCTCCTGCTGTTGCATCGGGAAATATTTTAGCTGACAAAAACCGCCCTCCCGCTAACAGCAATTCATCCCGAACGCTGCCGTATTTTATAGTGCAAATCGTGCCGTTTGTCAAGATTTTTGTTGCAAAAGGTTCCCGCCAGCACTTCCACATTAAAACTAAATGACCGACATAATTATCCATGCGGTATTTGTATTCGCTAGCTAGTTGTTTTTTTAATTTTTCCGGTGAAATGAAGCCGTTGCCTTGTTGGTGAAGGTCGATGATTAAGCCAACTTCTGCGTTGTATTGAATGTAGCGCGGATTAACCAAAATTTGGACGCTGGCGAGTAAATCTGCGGTCGATCGAACGGAAGTACATAGCGGTCGATCGTAAGTTTCTGCCCTGCCGCGGGCGGGATATTCAATCCGCTTGAAAATCCATGCAGTTTCATATTCTAATTTTTTAAATTCCTGCCACACTTTGCACAAAAGTGTTACGGGAAGCGAGAAAGGTAAAAGTTTTTTCGGATCGATTTGTTCTTCATCAAAATCGATGAAACTAGCTTCCTCCCAGACAAAAATGCTGCGGTTATCCACCAACCGGATTAAGTCATTAGCAACGCTACGATCGCCCTGAAAAACCGCCGCATTAAACTTGCGATCGAACTCGGCGCGATCGTTTTCCCTGCGTTTGGCTTGCAGCGCATCTTCGGCGGCATGAACTCGATCGATCCACTCTGATTCAGTGCGAAAACCTACGGGGCGATCGACTCTTTCCGACTGCAAATGTTCCTCTAAAACTTGCCAAGTAAGTTCGCAGATTTCGCGATCGTAAGGTAAAAAGTTTTGCCGTTTTTGAGGAGTAGTTTCAGCTTCGCTTTCCTCAAAATCCGATGTTTCTAATTCCGATTCAAGCTGCGATAATTGAAAAGAACGGTAAACCAAAATTTCCCCGATTTCGCCAGAAAATCGCGCGCAGCGACCGGCCCTTTGCAGCAAAGAATTCATCGGGCAAAGATGCGAGTGCATGACTTCGCAAGTAATATTAAGTCCGACCTCGATTACCTGAGTAGCAATTAAAACCCGACACTTGCCATCATCTAACCAATTCTCAGCAAATGTAGCTTGCAAGTAAGTTTCTTTTCTCGCCCTATCTTCTGGTAAAAAACGAGAATGCAGCAGCGTAATTTCCAAATCGCCGTTCAAATCTGCCGCTTTTAAATCTTGGAAAATACCTTGAGATTGAGCGACAGTATTGCAAATGACGATCGCCCGCCGCCGCGAGTTTTGCTGAATGTCATTGATAATTATACTAGCCGTCAAAGGATTCGAGACAGCACGAAACATCCGACAGCGCTTACCTTCAATTTCAGCTAAATCGGCACCTGCCACTTGACTGAATTCGCCGTTAATTTTCCCGACAATGAGGTTGGCAAATGCTTCAGTTAAAGTAGCAGTCATCAGCAAACAAGGCGAAATTCCTTTAACTTGTTGCAACACTTCGATCGCCGTACTAAAAGAGCGATCTGGATCGAGCAAGTGCAGTTCGTCAAAAACTAAATAAGATGCAAAAATCGCTCCTGAATTCACATTAGCAGAACCGCGACCTACAGAATAAGGAATATTTAGAAAACTGCTCAAAACTTGGTCGATCGTACAAAAGATAATATCACCTTCAAACCTCGGATCTTCTGGATTTTCTCCTGTTTGAAGAGTTACCGTTAAATGGCGATTCAATCGATATAATTTAGACCAATTTTGTACGAGAGTTGCTGTGCGCTGGCGGATACTGTTAGCCAGAGTGCGCAGCGGCACGATGTAGATGAGTTTGTTGGGAAAATCGAGGTTTAAAGTTTGGGCGAATAGGAAAGGGGCGATCGCAGTTTCAGTTTTTCCCGCACCCGTAGGGGCTCTCAGCAAAACATCTCGGCGGTGGAGAATCTTTTGAATTGTTTCTATCTGAAATTGTCGCGCCCCAAATCCAGTCAGGGAGCGAAACAATCGATCGATATCAGCATTTGGATAAAATACATTCACGGGCGAAACTCCTTTGCACGGGCGATCGAAAAACCAACCGCGACCACGCTAAAAAAACGACTGACCAACTCTCTTTACCAATAGATTCGATTTCATTAGAGATGATTTACCTACGAACGATCGTTGACAGCATTTTTCGCGTAATAGAGGTAGATAGAGATGTAGGGACACGGCATTGCCGTGTCCTTGCGTGGATTTTTCCGCAGGCGAGACTGCATCATAAAGGGTGCAATCTGCGATTGTAATTGTTGATTGTTACTAAGATCTTGCAGCAAAGTCGATCGGGGGTTTTCTGATGGGGTGGGGGCGGGTTTATTAACCTGTTTTCTACCTTTAAGACTGTTGAGAACCCGCCCCTACAGGCTATTGATAAAGGTGCAAGATGTCAGTTGTTAGCAACTATCAACTATCAACTGTAAAAATTGCGCCTCGCTGTTGTAAATTAGCCTGCATTTCCTCCGAAAGCCCTGCATTATTCCCGAATCTAGCAAACTCCACATTTGCACCGCTGAAGTTGGCATTTGTTAAGTTCACTTCCACAAGATTCGCACCGCACAAATTCGTACCGCTGAGGTTAGCTAAAGCCAGACTTGCTTTGTACAAATCTGCCCCTTGCAAATCCGCATTTCCCAAAAAAGCACCGCTCAAATCCGCACCGCTAAATTTAGCATTTTGCAAGCTAGCATCACTAAAATCGGTATCAGTTAAAACTGCACCCCGAAAATTAGCTCGATCGAGCTTAGCACTGCTAAAATCAACACCATTCAAACTCGTTCCCAGCAAATTAGCTCCTGCAAAATCTTCTGCTAGATTGAGATTGGCGATTTTTGCCAACTCTGCAAAATTGTCAGTTTTAGCTGCCAGAATTCGATCGATCTTTTCCTGAAATTGAGCTTCATCTGGCGCAACAATTTCCACCTCGCGCCTGTCAACCTTCGGGGAATCGCAGCACAACATCGCCCAACTGAGAGCGGGTTGCAACTTACTTTCCAGCAAATAAACGGTCAAAATTCTTGCTAAAATAGAATCTTGATTTGGGGTAGTATCGTGAGACCACAAACCCTCAAAATCCGCGAGATAAATATCTTCTTTTGATACTGTAAAACTAGCGTCGATCGCAAATGATGTTGCAGCCACTGCTCCCAATTTAGCACTTTTTAGCAAACCTTTTACAGGTGGTTTCCCCCGTTTCAATCGAAAAATCCAACTAGGTTTTGTATCGTCTCCCGTTGTTGAAACCTGACAAAGCGCGCCGTCAGTTTCGTTAGTTTTTCCCGCATTGCTTTGCATTTCCGGCGTTGTTTCAGTTGGCAATAGCTGGAAATCGCCGATTAGTTGACGTGAAGTTCGGGGAATCGTGCAGTTATTCGGAATAAGTTCGATCGTACCGCCTTGCAGTCCAAATTTAACGCGGCCGCCCAGCAGGGGTTCCCAACACTCATTAAACTGGAGGCTCAAGTAAAGGTCAACGCGCCCGCTTGCAGTAGCATCCGAGGAAACAGGAATTGCTTCTAATTGCATCCACAAGCAATCGGGATATTTGTTGTGAGAATCTAGCGCTCGCATATCGGGTAGAATTGCTGGCACTACCAGCCTGTAATTAAAATTTTGATTAATACCCAAACTCTAATCTATCACAGTCCGGTATTATTTCATCAATTAATTCCGAAACACCATCTGCGTTCATCCGCGTTCATCAGCAGACATCTGCGGTTAAAAACATAAAATCTTTAACATTCCATCGTAAGTCGGCTGTTCATTTGCTTTCATACCTTAATTCTTGTAATTCTTTTCTCATCCTATCAAGTCTTCGATCGACCTTTGCATAATTTTTACTCGCTAATTCGGCAATCCAGCCCGAAAAATCTGTTCGGCTGTTAATTTCAATTCTGGAAAAGCCAGCGACTCAATCCTCTCGCTTCCCCTAAACTGTTTGACCTGATACTCTCCATCTACTAGCTGGTAAACCGAAAGTGTTGGTTGTTTGGGATTACCGATAAACTTGCGGCCGCCCAAACCTAAATAATCGACAATCCAGTATTCGGGAATGCCCATTTCTTCATAGTCGGAAGCTTTGAAAAAATAATCATCCCGCCAGTTTGTGCTGACTACCTCTACAGCCAGTCGCACCGAAGACCCCATCGTGATGACGGATTCTTTTTTATAGCGCGGTTCGTTTGCAAGTGCGGTTCTATCTAGGACTATTACGTCTGGTTCGTAGCCTGATTCGTCACGGACGGGTTTAAGTAGACAGTCACCTGGAATTGAGTAGGGTAATTCACCACGGTCAATTTCAACTCCTACTTTTAAACTTATAAAGCCCGTAACATCTGAATGGTCGCCAGTTCCTTTGGGCATTTCAACAATTACTCCATTGTGTAGTTCGTACTTGTGGACAGAGTTCTCTGGATACCAAGCAACGAACTCATCAAACGTGATTGTTTTCGATATGGTTTGGATCATGTTGTGGTTTCCTCTGTCTGGTGATTAGTATGCCGAAAGCTAGAATATGACACAAGGACTACTCCTAACAATGTCTGTAGTTATTGACAATTTTGACTGTAGCTGATATATTTTTTTCCGACAAAACACCACTTTTTACAAAACCCAGATTTGTCAAAAAATTGGTGTCCTTTTGTACCCGATTTGATATCCTTTTGATACCCGATCGCATTCATTCTAAGTCGATTCGGTTGCAGGCAGACCGGCTCGAAAAATTTGCTCGGCAGTCAACCTCAACTCTGGAAAAGCCAAGGATTCAATTATGTCATTTCCCCGAAACAGACTGATTTGATATTCCCCGTCAACCAACTGGTAAACCGAGATAGTAGGTTGTTTCGGATTGCCAATAAAGCGTCTGCCACCCAAAGCAGCATAATCCACAACCCAATATTCCGAGATACCCAATCTTTCATAATCAGCTACTTTAACCAGGTAATCATCTTGCCAGTTCGTGCTGACTATTTCTACAGCCAGTCGCACCGAAGAGCCCATCGTGATTATGGATTCCCTATCCCAGCGCGGTTCGTTGGCGAGGGCCACTTCATCTAGGACAACAACGTCTGGCTGATAGCCTGCCTCGTTGCGGACGGGTTTGAGCAGGCAGTCACCGGGGATAAAGCAAGGCAATTTCAGCCGCCTGATTTCTGTTGTGATTTCATCTCGGGCAAAGCCCATAATGCGGGAATGGCGGCCAGTTCCTAAAGGCATTTCAACGATTACTCCATTGTGCAGTTCGTATTTGCGGACAGAGTTCTCTGGATACCAAGCAACGAACTCATCAAACGCGATTGTTTTCGATATGGTTTGGATCATGTTGTGGTTTCCTCTGTCTGGTGATTAGTATGCGGAAAGCTCAAAGATTACACAAGTCTTTTTCCGATTTTTGCACAAAGTCTACAGCAGATTCCACATTTAGGAAGTACACCCGCCCATAGTTAGCTCGCCGTAGGGACACGGCACTGCCGTGTCCCTACACTTCACAAACCTGGAATACGCTGTAATTTTAGGACAAAGACTTGACATAGGAAGTGAAGTTTGCTATGACTTTTCGTCTACAATGTCAAAATACCGATCGCACCGATCGACTGAATTTGAAATTGGTATCTAGGCGATCGATCGTCCTCAAAATATCAAATGGGTTTGATAATCAAAATTATATCGTACTTTTAAATTAGGCTGGAAATACTAAGGATAAATCCAGAGACGATTCGGGGAAACCCGGAATTACGACAGCCTCATCGGACAGAACAATTAGGTGCGATCGATAATTAAAATCACCCTGCCTTTTCTGATAAGGTTCGCCGTACATTTCCAGTTGATTATCGACCAAATTAAATATCCAATAATTAGCTATTCCAGCTTCAGCATAGAGAGATAACTTAGTTTCTCGATCGTACTTCAAAGTAGAATCAGAAACCTCAATTACCAACAAAATATCTGCAGGTTCCGGGTGAGAATCTAAATAATTATCGGCTCGATTCCGAGCAATAACAACATCGGGTTCTGGTTCGCTATCAGGATATAAAATAACTGGTTCTTGATTGCGGACGATCGCCCTTTTTCGCACCAGTACGCATAATTCTCCCATCAATTGCGAATTGCAAACAGAGTGAAACGTACTTTTAGCAGCCTTGATGATAATTTCTCCGCGAATCAATTCGACTCTTTCATCTGGGGCAAAAAATCCCAATTCTGCCAAGCGTTCATATTCTTCGATCGAGAATCTTTTCGCAGTTACACTTTTCGCAGTTACAGAAGCCATCAGTTCGATTTTAGATTTTAGATTTTAGATTGAGAGATTGTAGGGGCGAAGCGAAGCGGAGGGGGTGCCCCCCGTGCCCGCCCTGAGATTGGGAGATTGTAGGGGCGGTGCCCCCGTGCCCGAGCCCTGAGATTGAGAGATTGGGAGATTGTAGGGGCGGTGCCG
>JAAUPF010000176.1 GCA_012034575.1 Richelia sp. CSU_2_1
TCGGCGGCAAACGGGAAATTTTTAGCCAGCACGGCACAGTATTTGTTGAGGTCGTACTTATCTAGGTTTCGATTGTCCATCCAATAGCGCAAACAGCTATTGCGGACAAATTGAGCTGTACGAATTGCTTCATCTACTGCTGTGAACTGACTCGCTTTGCCATAGGTTTTAAACTCAAAAACTAGCATGGTTTGACCTCCCACCCGATCCTAGATCTTTCAGTACAAGATTGGTTCGTAAGTGCAACAAAGATTTATAATTAAATCCGTCCTATAAGGACAGGGTTTTCAACCCAGTTTTCTGATAATATTAAGAAATATTACAATTAATTAACTATGCCGATCGACCGCACCCATCAAAACCAACCCGCAGCAACGCTTGCAACAGCCCGCATCGCAGTAATTGGGGCCGGAATCGGGGGGCTGACAGCAGCCGCCCTGCTAGCCCGCAGGGGATACCGAGTGTTAGTTTTAGAACAGGCGATCGTCCCTGGAGGATGCGCCTCTACCTTCAAACGCAAAGGCTTTACCTTCGATGTCGGTGCTACCCAAGTTGCGGGATTGGAGCCCGGAGGCATTCACCACCGCATTTTCTCAGAATTAAACATCGAAATTCCCGCCGCCACGCCCTGCGATCCGGCTTGCAGTGTGTTTTTGCCGGGAGAAACCGCACCGATTAACGTGTGGCGAGATCCGCAAAAATGGCAGCAAGAAAGGCAGCGGCAATTTCCTGGCAGCGAACCTTTTTGGCAGTTATTATCTACTTTATTCAAAGCGAGTTGGAAATTTCAAGGGCGAGATCCGGTACTGCCGCCGAGAAATGTTTGGGATTTGTGGCAGCTAACAAAAGCTGTCCGCCCCGATACTTTAATTACTTTGCCCTTCACTTTCATGACAGTCGGAGACGCTTTGCGGCTGTACGGATTAGGCGACAATTTGCGGTTGCGAACTTTTCTGGATTTGCAGTTAAAATTGTATTCTCAAGTCGATGCTGAAGAAACAGCGCTGCTTTATGCGGCGACGGCTTTAGGAGTTTCGCAAGAACCGCAGGGATTGTATCATTTACAAGGCAGTATGCAGGTATTGAGCGATCGACTGGTAGAGTCGATCGAGCGCGATGGCGGTAAAATATTGTTGCGGCATACAGTGGAAAGTATTGTCACCGAAAATGGCAAGGCAACTGCTGTGGTAATTCGCAGTCAAAAAACAGGCGATGTGTGGACAGAAACCGCCGAACATATTGTTGCTAACGTCACCGCGCAAAATTTAGTACAATTGCTGTCCCATCGGGCATTAAATACAGTTCGATCGAGCGATAATGCTCTTGTAGGGGCGGGTTCGCCGAAATCTCCTCCACAAAGCCAGGAACTATTAAACCCGCCCCGGCAGGATGTTAATAACTGGCGATCGAAGGCGATATTAGCAGACAATTCAACGGATAATTATAGCACAGACAGCGCAGTTTTTGCAACAGAAAATTCATTGTCCGATCGAATGACAGGCTACAAACATCGAGTAGATAAACTGCCGCCCGCCTCCGGTGCATTTGTAATCTATTTGGGAGTGAAAGCAAGCGCCATTCCGGCAAATTGTCCGCCGCACTTGCAATTTCTGTACGACTACGAAGGCGAGATTGGTGAAAACAATTCGTTATTTGTTTCCGTCAGCCATCCGGGAGATGGAAGAGCACCGGAGGGAATGGCAACAATTATTGCTTCGTCATTTACCGATACTAGAAAGTGGTGGAATGGTGATGATTATGAAGGATTGAAGCAGGAATATAGTTTAGGGGCGATCGATCGTTTGAGCGAATATTTCGACTTAAAGCCGGAGAACATCCTACACCAAGAAGCCGCCACGCCGCGCACTTTTGCTCGCTTTACAGCCAGAGATAAAGGAATTGTCGGCGGTATCGGGCAAAGAATTCCTAATTTCGGGCCTTTTGGTTTTGCCAATCGCACGCCGATTAAAAACTTGTGGTTAGTTGGCGATTCTACCCATCCGGGAGAAGGAACTGCCGGTGTTTCTTATTCTGCTTTAACAGTCGTGCGGCAAATTGTTAGCAGTTAGTAGTCATTTCTTAAAAAACTATTGTGCGAGTGTAATGGTTTCTGATATCAACTATCAACTCTCAACTCTCAACTATCAACTATCAACGTATAGGGCGGGCACGGGGGCACCCCCTCCGCTACGCTTCGCCCCTACCAACTGTCAACTGTCAACTGTCAACTGTCAACTGTCAACTATCGACTGCTTTAATGTCCTGCCACCACACATCTACATAGGGCCACATTAATGCTTTGTCATCTAGTTTTACTGTCACTTCATAACGGTTGATTTCCGTGAGTTTGCCTGTTTTGCCATTCAGATATAATTGTTTTGGATCGTCGGTACTAATTTCTACTCTTTGATTCAACAGCGGCAGCATCTGTTTTGAAGAACCATAAAACGGATTTTTGCCTTTAAGTATATAGCCGCCGATCGAATATAAGTACATTGATGCTATGAAAAACACCGTACACAACCCCACAATTAGCAATGTTTTTGGTTGCGAAAAATTGGTATAAATGCTGGCAACTCCTACTATCATTGTTCCGAAAAACAACAAACTTGACAGTATTAACCCGTCGCCGAGAAACTCACTACAAAAAAAAGATCGTGGCTATCTGAAAACCAAATAACGCCACCACCCAAATCCACCCAGTTAGCAAGGATGAAGACAGCAGCCAATTCATTCCAGCAGTCAGGAAGATAGCCATTGTTATTGCCCACAGCGGTGCCGCAAAATCGTACTGTCTGAAGGGAAGAAGCACAAAACAGAATAAAGCATAGGCGAAACCTGCAACAGCTAATGCTAATGCACTAATTATTTCATTCCCGTTCAGCATTTTGAAAAGAGTTGTATAGTTGATTATTTAGGATCGATCGACTTGACAAACTCCCGCACTGGCGATGGTAGGGCCGGCACAAAAGTTTTTCTAAAACCCCTCACATCGAGCACCCGCCACAAAATACCCACCGCTACGATTAAGAAAAATACAGCTCCCAGAAAATTGATCGCAGCCGATACAAAACCGCCCCCTCTTTTTTTCGGAGCAGTTATGTGTTTCATTCTATACACCGCCGGCAGCGTTTCTCGGGATTCTTCCCGACTGCGCGGCGGTGTTTTTGGCTTCGCACTCGAACTGCGACTGCTAGCACCAGTTTTCTTACTTTTTGTAAAGCTCGTTGCCGGCTTCAACTCAGAACCCCCCCGCAAACCCGTTAATCTGCTAGTAGAAGTCCCCGTTTTGCTGACAGCAGCATCCTGAATCTTGCTGTGTTCCCGCTGAGTCGATTTGCGTTCCGCCAACGCCCGCATCAAACTTTGTAATTGCTGAGTTACCTGGGGCGGACGCTCTGTTTTTCTCGCCCAATTTAGCAGCATCGCCCCCGTAATCCCGCAGAGGTTGGTGCCCCCCACAGAAGCCATCCGCTTTAACAACGGCTGGCTGTTAGACACGAAAACTACCAGGGCGTCGGGGTGTTCCTTCGTCAAACCGTAAACGCACTGAGCTGTTGCCACCGTCAGCATCGCCGGCTTGCTTTGATTTTTAATCGAAGGTTCCAGAGCTCGGTGCGTTTCCTGGGCGTCTGTGACAATCCAGCCGCTTTGAGCAAAAAAGCGCATAAATTCCCTGGCTATTTGCTCTTGAGCCGGCTCTACGGCTCTGCCGGTCAAATAATCTATTTCGTCGTACACCACTTCCGGGATGTAGCAAGCTCCCACCTTGGCGTATTCTTGCCACACCTGAGTTCTGCCAGCCATCAAAACATCTGCATCAAAAGTTACCAATATAGGAGGAAGTTGATTGGCCATGAATTTATACCTAGCTCGTCAAATAGGTTATGTTTTTACTTTGTAGCTTTTGTAGCTTCAGTTCCCACCAATTTAGGCTCGTAAAAAAATCAACTTTTGTTACTACATAAAGAGCCCGTTGCTGCGCGCAGATTTGCCAATTCGGATGGGGGCACCCGATCGACCAAAATTCCCGACTTCGATCGCCCGTTCCCTCGATTTAATAATTTACCCCAACTTGAGAGCTATCGCAATTTTCTAGGGCTGATACTTGCAGTTTCGGACACAACAAAGTTGTGTCCCTAGCACTGTATTGGTTTAGCAAATTTGGACACAACAAAGTTGTGTCCCTACTCCCTGTATTAGCTGTGCCGCTGGGGTTAGTTTCCGATTCCCAAACGCCCCGCCAAAGCCGGAGTTAACGGCAACAAGGCAGCCACCATCAAGAACAAAGCTAACAAACCCAAGGCCGCGCGAGCGTCGTCCGGTTCTGTCAGCTCGTTGAGGCTCGGGCGCTCTAAATTTCGCTGTAAAATTAGAATTACGATCGCCCAATACAAAGCTAAAGGATTGACTAAAGCCGCGATCGCCAATACTACAAATGTCGCTAAAGTAGCTCTGCTGGCAATTTTTCGACCGTAGATTGCTTGCACGATTCTGCCCCCATCCAGCTGTCCGGCGGGCATCAAATTAATCGCCACGATTATCAAACCCAACCAACCGATAACTACTAGCGGGTGAACCTCCACCAACTGCTGTTGCAGGGCCGAACCTAACACCACTTTTGCCAATGTTCCTACCAACACCGAACCTTTGAAAAATTCTGCCGGAATTTGAAACAAACTGCCGGGACCCGAAAGCAACAAGCCCGTCACCAACATTCCTAATGCGATAATTCCTCCGGCTGCGGGTCCGGCAAATGCGATGTCGAACAGTGCTTTGCGATTGGGTAGCAGCGCCTCGAAACGGTCGATCGATCCGAAGCAACCTATCTGCCAAGTTGGTATAAAAAACGGCCAGCTTAAGGGGATTTTGTACCGACTTGCCAGGACTCGCCGCCCAATTTCCCGAGCGCCTAAAACTGCCCAAATTCCTGCGGCAATTGGCAGCACTTCTGGATACCTGGCTGGCGAGTTAAAAAAGTCGAATCCTCTCAGCAATCCTGCGGTTTCTAAGCTGGTAGCAATTGTTGCTAGCAGCAGCACCACTGAGAGGATTTTTTGAGATATTGTAGTCGGCTGCGGGTCATTGGCACTGGGCAAGATAATTACTACTGGTTTTTCGTCTTGATTTTCTACTAAGAATAACCGATAGCGATCGCCCAATTTTGCTTGCAAATTTGCTGACAAGCGGGAGTAGGTTTGTTCTGGTTCTCCCCGCAGGTTGCCTTTTAAGATTACTCCATCTTGATAGGGAATTGTTTCGGTTGCAAAAAACGTATCTATGCCGAAGATACTTTGAATTGCTTTGAGGTCTTCTAGGGGTACGGGAATTGTTTCCGATCGATCGTTGGCGGTCGATCTAGTTACTATTTTAATTGGTTCCACCGCTCGATCGAACTCAGGTTCTGCAGTGGATTTCCGATCGCTGGGGGATGCTGGTTCGGGATTTTCGGCGCGCGATCGTGCTGCATCAGACGCTGCCGATCGCAGTTGCCGCCCCAAATAAATGTACAATCCCGTTGATGCTACCAGCATGAACATTACTGCCACTAAATTTAAGTAAATCCCGGCGGCAAACAAAGTAAAGAACAGCAGCCAGGGACTCATCAGCGCAACTGACTGCAACCAAGCCAATATTCCCAGTTTGCCTAAAGATTTGGCGCGGTAAAATCCCCAGCCCAAAATTCCTGCTGCTACCAATACCAAGGCAATTGTTGCTGTATTTTCCGATGCCACGATCGTGTCCATTCCCGTTATTTGTGCTAATTCGAGTTCGTGAAGGTCGATCGAGCTGCGATCGAACAATAACATTAAATTGCGGTTAATGTAAAATAAAATTGCTGCCAACATCTTTTCAACCTTTCGGAAACTCGCCTTATTACTTAAGGATAACCGTTGACGGGTCAACGCCAGTCGAAGGCAGAAGGAAGAAGGCAGAGGAAAGAGCGAAGAGGGCTCAAAGAAGAGGGAAGAGGAAAGGGGGGAAGAAGGAAGCGGTAAGAGGGCAGAAACAATATCAGTAGATCCCTCTATTGACATATTCTGTTTTTTGTGGTAAGGAAAAAGCACGCAAAGACTAGGTTTTGAAGAAAATACTTCGTTACAGCCCTTGACTCAAGCAGTTCTCGACTCCGGCACAGTCAGAAACCGGGTTTTTTGCGAAAATCCTTGGTTGCAGCCGACAGGCTCTGTAAAAAACCCAGTTTCTTTGGGAAGAGTGCGTCAGCCCCGTCAAGTTCAAAAAGTTAGTTATAGTTCGTATTTATGGGGAAATAGCAGCTAGGAAACATGAGGAAATTACTGATATAGATCGGTATTACTGAATAGAAATTTCTGAATGCTGCGCGATCGAACTGCGCCAAATGACAAACATTAATACCAACTACCGATCGCGGACACTTAGCCGGATATCGCATTAAGACATTTACCCAAAACCCTTATATTTCAGGGGATTTAAGACCGCGATCGAATATTTTTGCAAACCTACCGATTTCTGCCGGAATTCACTTATTGACACTTGTAGTTTGACAGCAGCTATAATCAAACTATATGCAGCAGCGACAGAGTTTAATGCAATCTGCGAATTGTAACAAACCAACTATCGATCGGGGAAACCATCGTTAAGACTACCGTTAAGACGATAAGCAATCTACCAAAAAAACCAAGTCTTAAAACACTCGATTTCCCCATGCTCGAACAATCACAAAATTCCGGTTCTCAATCTTTGCTTTTTCAGCCAGCAGACATTTTAACAGGAGAGCGATCGGCTTCTCAAATGTCACAGCCCGCACCAACCACAACCAATCAAAACTTCATTAACAGAGTCTTAGAACTCACCAACATAGAACGCGCTAAATTGGGTTTTTCGCCGCTAGTTTTAAACAGCCAGTTACTAACTGCAGCGCAAAATCACACCCAAAACATGGCACTGCAAGACTTCTTTAACCACACCGGCAAAGACGGTTCAACAATCGGCAGCCGGATTACTGCGACGGGCTATCAATTCTCCAGGGCGGCAGAAAACATCGGTGCGGGATCTTCCACGCCCGAACAAGTTCTATCATCGTGGATGAACAGCGCTGGACACCGGGCTAATATCCTCAACCCCAATCTCAAAGAAATTGGCATCGGTTACTATTTCTTAGCCAGCGATACCGGCAGCGTCAATTGGAATCACTATTGGACGCAAGTTTTTGCTACTTCTCTAGACGGTAGCGTCAATCCTGCACCGACTCCAACTCCCGCACCAACCCCTACGCCCGCACCAACACCAACTCCCGCACCAACTCCAACTCCCGGCGCATCAGTATCGATTACCTCACCAATTCCCAATGCTACAGGTGAGGGCAGCCCAACAACTGCACCGAAAAATACAGCCAGCGGCGGCAATTATTTTCTATCAGATAGTGGCGATACTCAAATACCAGCAAATGCTGCGGGATTGCCAATTTTTGCGCTTTCCGGCAATGACAACCTCACCGGAGGAATCGGGGCTGATAGCATTAATGGAATGCAAGGTGCCGATACAATTAATGGCGGCGGTGGCAACGATAGTTTAACCGGCGGCAAAGATTCTGATTCAATTGATGGCGGTATTGGCAATGATTTTATCAGTGGCAATAACGATAACGATCGACTGCTAGGATCTGACGGTAACGATACGATTCGGGGCGGCAAAGAAAACGACATCTTAATCGGCGGTAACGGCGACGATTTGTTAGCGGGCGATCGGGGGCAAGATATTTTGACAGGTGGTGCCGGCAATGATACGTTTATTGTAGCCGGAGGTTTGTCAGCTTCAGCTACTTTAATTGGTGCGGATGTAATTACTGATTTCGTAGCGGGCGATCGAATTGGTTTGGCTGACGGAATCGGATTTACCAGCTTGACTTTTGAAGCTGTAAATTTGCAGTTAGATGGCAGTACCAGCATCGCTTCAACGGCGATTAAATCGGGCGGTAATTATCTGGCGATCGTCCGAGGTGTCAGTCAAAGTCAGCTTACCTCTACTGTTTTTGTCAGCGCCAACTAATAGTAAGAACTTTAGTCCGCAACATCGGAAAACTAAAGGCTATGTAAGGTGCGCAGTGCGCACCTTACTATTTGACTGGGTTTCATTAACCAAAAATAATCGAGTATTAAATAGATATATTTATAATAACTTAAAATCTGGACATTAAAGGCTACTGGCAGCACATCAAGAAGTAGATAGCTGACTGTATTTGGGTAACTTTTCAGAAACTTTCAACACAGCTCAGAAACTTTCAACACAGCTAGGGCATCGTTCCAAGCTAGCAACAAATCTCAGGTAGTGTTATCATTTGTTACGAATCCAGAAGATTGGGGAAAATTGCAGTAATGTATATCTGTTTTAAAACCCCAAGATTTAGGCTTCAGCGATTCTTCCTAGCAGTCTCATTAGGTAGATATAACTATGGATAAAGATTCACAACTGTACCGTTCTCTCAAGTGGATGTACCAGCCTATCCAAGCTGTCAAACAGATTTCTGAAGAATTAAAATACGAGTCTCGCAGGCGATCGAAGCTTCAAGAAAACAAAAAAGCAGGAGAGTTTTCCGGGCTGCATATTGGCTGCGGTTCCTTTTATCTTTCTGGTTGGATTAACACCGATGTATTGGGAAATCCGAGTATGGATTTTCCTCTCGATATTAGCAAACTCCTCCCGTTTGAAGACAACTTCTTTGACGCGATCTACGGATCTGAAGTAATCGAACACATTAACTTAACTAAGGGCAGGCAATTTTTCGCAGAAGCTTTGCGCATTCTCAAACCAGGAGGGGCGATCCGATTGACAACTCCAGATTTGACTGAGAGTTGCAAAATTTTTCTAGGATTGAGAGACGATGTAAAGGTAGAAGATTTTAGAACAGTATGGCTGGAGGACGAGTTTTCCAAGGAAATTTGGATTAATGCGCTGTTTCGATCGTGGGGACACCAACATCTTTGGACTTTTGAGAGTCTTGCAGATGAGTTAAAAAAAGCAGGTTTTTCTCAGGTGGATCTTTGCGAACCTCAGAAAACAAAATCTCAGCACCATCAACTCAACAATCTTGATAATAGATATGGCGATAATCCGCCACCGTGGATTTTGCAGGAACTATAATTTTAGAAGCACAGAAGTAGGAGTAGCAAAGAAATCTAAGAGGGAGGGGGAGAGGGGAGATGGGGAGATGGAACTGTTAACTATCAACTGTCAACTTTTCTTTCTTTCTTATTCCCTCTTCCCTCTTCCTTCTTTTTTATGACTACTGACTGCTGACTACTGATACCAAATCCGGGCTAGATATCCCCGTTATGACTAATGGGGAGGCAAAGAATAGGATTCAATTGATGGCGGTGTTGGCAATGATTTTATCAGCGGCAATAACGATAACGATCGACTGCTAGGATCTGACGGTAACGATACGATTCGCGGCGGCAAAGAAAACGATATCTTAATCGGCGGTAACGGCGAAGATTTGTTAGCGGGCGATCGAGTAATCCTGCATCTGGCAGGGGGTAATTAACCCGGATTTAGCACGAGACTTGCTGTTTCCCGATCGTATTGGAATCGATCGATCGTTCCTTGCTGAATTTTTCGATCGCCTCCTCGATCGCCTCCAGCGGTACGAGAAACCATTCTTTCGGCTGTACTGGCAGACCGAAGCGATCCTGTAATTCCAAATCCAATCGAGCGCTGGCGAAAAACTTCTGAAGCATTGCCTCAAGTCGCTTCCGGTTGATATTTACCAATTTAAATGTTGCAACGATTTCCACATCTGCTAGCAGATAGGTCGGGTCTTTCTTCGCATTAGAAATTCGGCTTTTTACATCTCCTCCGGTTACGCCAATCTTGTGAATGACAGACCGATTTTCAGCAATAAATGGATGTTCTGATTTGCTTCTGAGCACGTAAATGCAGCCAGTCGGTAAGTCGTCCGCTGCTTTAAGATTTGCAAAAAGCGGGCCGAAATCCGGAACAGTGATGCGACGACTTGCCTTGTCTTTATTTAAAGCACGCTGGAGCGATCGCAGCAGCAGATCGCTCTCAGTGGCGTTGTCATAAACTACCCTCAGCCGACAGTCCGATCGCCCGTAGTCGCTGATAAACGGTTCACCCATATCGACCACCATCACCTTTTGCCCGTCGAGGATGAACAAATCGCCTTCCTTTACCGCCGCATAGTCTTGGTATTTGACGGTTTGCCGTTCCCCCGACTGCAACTGGCGTTGCACTTTGTCAAAGATGGGTTTGAATTCATCAAAGTCCTGACAGGGCGTTCGCTGCGCGATTTCCTCCGCTGCTTTGATTTCCCGGCGCGATCGCACGTGGGTAAGCTGGGTAACGTCGTTCTCGGAGGCCGCATCAACTCCAAGGGATGTCAGCAGCACTTCATCTGTGAGATCGTCTTTTGCGATCGGGCTGATGTCATCTCCCGCGTCTAAAATCCCGCGCGAGTCCAGCGGCTGTAAGACTTCGCGACATTCCTCCGATTCTCGCAGGCGATCGAGCCGCACCGCATAAAGCCGCTCGAAAATATCGCAATCCTCTCCGTGCTGGGGCAGTCTGCCGTATTCCTCCACAAACCGCTCGATCTCCTCAAAGCCTGCGATAATCCGCTCTTCTCTGGCGGAAAGCTGGCCGGATGGTTCGATCGCGATGTCTATGCCTAATTCCGCCAGCAACTCCAAATCATCATCGGTGGTGTACTCAGGCATTTTTTTCCTCCTTTACCTTGCGTGTGAGGAAGGCAACCCCTTCAGCCATGCGTTTTTCCCACGGATCTGCTGCTGTGAGGGAAGGCAATCGACCTTTCTCCTGCTTGAAACGACTCGCTCGTTTTGCCAATTCCCGCGCTTCTTCTAGACTAAGGACGATCCGTTTGGCCGCAATTACTTCCGCCACCTGTCGCAGCCGTTCTTCGCTCATCGACTTGGCAAGGATGGCGTAGGCTTCGCCAAAGGGATTGATGCGATCGATCAAATCCATATCCAACTCGGTGACAGATAGCGCAAACTGCCTTACCCCGTCGATGAGGGCAGTGTTTTTCGCCACCTCGCCATTGCCGGGATTGGTGGTATAGGTTCCACCGCCTTCGTTCGTGGTTTTTTTGGCTTGTTGGACGAGGGTTAGGGCCGCGATCGCGTGTTGGCGGACGGCTTCTCGATCCTCATCATCTAAATTGGGGAACTTCTCTTTAACGATTTTGCCCATGCGAACTTGAGTTAGTTCTTCCGGCACCAATTCCTCATCGAATAAGCCGCGCTCGATCGTAGGCTTATCTTGGACAAAAGCAGTAATCAGTTCGGTCAAGTCTTCGCGACAGATGCGATCGGCTTCCGGACTCTTGGGTTCGGCTAGCCCCTTAATTTCCATTTGAATTAGGCCGCTTGCTGGATTGATGCCCGCGTTGCATTTACTGGGATTGTAGCCGCCTTCGCCGTAGTCAAAGCCCGGTGTCGGTCGATTCTCGGGACGCTTGGGTTTGAACTCGAAGCGCGGTGCGAGTACCTGTTCCATCAAGAGGCTGGCTGCAATGGCTTTGAGCGTGTCGTTTACGGCTTCAGTGACGGCAGATTCGGTGGCATCCGGCTCAGCAATCAGGTTGGTGAACCGAGCGCGGGTTTTCCCTGGTGCATCGCGGGTGGCGCGACCGATAATCTGAATAATCTCTGTCAAACTGGATCGGTAGCCGATCGTCAGGGCGTGTTCGCACCAGATCCAATCGAAGCCCTCTTTCGCCATGCCGAGGGCGATAATGATATCGATGCGATCGCGGTTATTCTTATGTTTGGGGTCTTTCAGGGCGGCGGAGACTCGATCGCGCTTGGTAGGATCGTCGTCTACAAGATCGGCAATTTTGAGAATCGTGCCGTCGGCGGTTTTCACCAGTTGAAACCCTGTCTCTGGATCTGTGCCCTGCCATTCGCCCAATTCCTCAATGATGTGTTCCACTTCGCGGATTTTGTCCTTCGTACTTTCGCGGGAGTTGACATTGGGAATGTGCAGGATGGTTTTCTCTTTGGGATTCAACACGCGCATAATTTCATCGGTGTAGCTACCCGCGTAAAAGTAGTAGCCGATGTCGAGTTGCTTCAGGTATTCGTAGCCGTTGAGTTGTTCGTAATAAGTGTAAGTGACGGTATCGAATCGGGATTCATCTTCAGGGTGCAAAACGGCTTCGGCATCGCCGCGAAAATAAGAACCGGTCATCGCTATAATGTGGGTTTTGTCGCGGGCCATGAGTTGGCGGACACGATCGCCCAGTTTGTTGTCTGGGTTGGCGGAAACGTGGTGAAATTCATCTATGGCGATGAGTCGATCGTCCAAAATTTCCACGCCAAACTTATCTAGGGCAAAGCGGAATGTGGCGTGGGTGCAGACTAGCACCTTGGCATCGCTGGCTAAAAACTTCTGCACTGCATCCACTTTGCCGCCGTTGTCACCTCCTGGTGCGTCGCAGAGGTTCCATTTGGGTTCGACTTGCCAATCGGCCCAAAAGCCAAACTGAGTCAGCGGTTCGTTGTGGAAGCTGGAGCCGATCGCCTTTTCTGGCACGACAATGATAGCTTGCTTCAGTTTCTGGTTTTCTAGTTTGTCCAGGGCGATGAACATCAGTGCGCGACTTTTGCCGGAGGCGGGGGGCGATTTGATCAGGAGATATTGTTCGCCGCGCTTTTGGTAGGCGCGTTCTTGCATCGGGCGCATCCCCAGGGCGTTGGGGCGGGTGGAGGTGCCATCCTGGGCGTAGGTGACGGAAACTGAGGGAATCGCGATCGGCTTGCTCATCGTTAGTAAACTTTGGTTTTGCGATTGACGAATTTGTAGGGCTCAAGGTGATATATGTGTAGGGGTGAAGCATTCGGGCGATAATCTTTGCTATCGATTTGGGGCTTTATACCCGAATGCTTCACCCTGACCCTACGCGACCGATACAACCGGACATGATATCAGACTTATTGGTAAGTCAAAGTCTACTGATTAAATCGCCACGCCGAAAGGTTGCAGATAGCTGCTGTAAGGAAATCTCTTGTTCCCCATAAAGATCTTGCAGCGCACGTTGAATATCCTTTACTGAGGCATCGAAATAGGCTTCACTATTTTGTTCAATTAGACGCTGTGCCGATTGAAAATTCTGATGGCTAATGTCTTTCATCTGAATATTCAAATCAGCAAGAAGCCTGCGTCCCATCTGCATGGCAATAAAACATGAAGCATAGCGCACAACATCTGGATCGTTAGGATTTGGTCTTTTGCGACGATTTTCGGCAATTCTGTAAAGCTGAACGGCAATTACAACTTGCGCTCCGCTCAATCGATCGGTGAAGATTGCGTCATAAAGTTTTCCGAAATGCTCGCGCGAGAAGAATTTTGCTTGATGAGGCTTTTCTCGCCAAACAGACAGTATGGCTTCAGCAGCTACTCCTGAAGTAATGTCGATCGGACGGGTACTAGAATCAGAACGTTTCCGGCGGTAATTGAATCCTAATTGCTGAATATCTATTTCCAGTCTTTGCTGGAGTTCGTCATTAGCGCGTAAATCTTTAAGATCTACTGGATTTTGACTGTTAGTAGCATAAGTAATTCTTTGGACTAAACCTTCGTTTTCATGAGGCAATTGATAAAGTCGAAGCAGAACATAAGCTCGATCGTTGTCGCGAAGCAAATTGTTGTCACGCAAAGTTTTGAATATGGTCAGACAGGTTTGACCGCCGTTGATAATTTGTAAGTTTTCGACACGCACCTGATAATTGCCATCTTGCAAAGCGTTGTACGAAAAGTTTTCACAAGTTAGAGTTATTCCATTATTGTAAAAGTAGAAATTGTGCTTTTCATCGCTGGTTAAAGTGTTTCTAATGGCCTCATTGACGCGATTACCTTGCAAGCCCAAGTAACGACGAATATTCCGCTCTAATAATCGTTCACCATGTCGTTCAATCAGTGCTGCGATTTCGGTGACGGAAATTCTGCCAACTAATACTCGGCTAAATTCCATATCTTCAACGATCGCCTTGCCACTTAGTTGCAAAGAATCTTTTACGGGTTTGGAAGCTTGCAGAATTTTGACCAAGCGTTCGTGATTAATATGCTCCCACGTAACTTGACTCCCGAAACCAGTGCGTTCAATAGCTTCCTGTGCAGACGCATTCCAATTTAGATCATTGTTACAGGCTAATGCCCGAACCTGTGGGATGTAACCATCCCGAATCAAACTACGAGCTTCTTCGACTTTTGCGAGCAGTCGTTGATTAATATGTTCTAGTCTCGCTGCTGGATTAAATAAGTATTGAATTGCGTTGATTAAACTTTCGATGCCTTCTTGGGGAAAGTTAGAATCTCCTGCTAGCTTATTTTTGTATTTTGCTTGAAACAAGCTAACTGTAAATTCACCATCATACTCTTCGGAAATGTGCATGGCATCTACGCCAAAGTCACCAGCTCCTTCGGTCAGGCACTCGAAAGCGTCGTCATCTTCTAAATCCAAGATGGTTCTAACACATAGGTATACAAATGCGAGGGTCTTGATTTTATTTTCATCTTGGATATGCAATTCTTCGACGGACTTTTGACGAATATCGTTAACGACTGATACTAATCGTTGGTCAATGATAGATGCGTTAATGTCCATATAATTATTTACTTAGTATGTTCTCAGATGCGCGATCGAATTGCACGGGCCCGATCGCTCTCTACCAGTACCATCGCTAGATTTAGAGTCGCCCGAAAGGTGAACACGCCTAATGTCGGGCTTTTGTTACCGTAATCAGTTACGGAGACATC
>JAAUPF010000177.1 GCA_012034575.1 Richelia sp. CSU_2_1
AAAAACCTTAGATAATAATAGCGTATCCTAGATTCACCTAAAATTTTAGCAGGTGTCTCATGTTAAATTCTATCACTCAACTTTCCCGAAAAGCGATCGCCTTTATCGACGCTGCTGTCCCCGACTGCCAAACCTTAATCGACGGCATTCTCCCGGAAGTCGAGGTAATTAAATTAGAAAGCAACCGCAACGCGATCGAACAAATTACCGCAGCATTGCAGAAAGGTGTATTTTCGGTAATTCACATTATTTCTCACGGTCAACCCGGTTGTTTGCAACTGGGGAATGTAGAATTGACTTTAGATAAGTTGAGCGATCGCGCGAGCAATTTCGCGATCGCAATTAAAGAATGGGAGCGATCGCTCACACCCCAGGCAGAAATACTCATTTACGGCTGCAATGTTGGCAAAGGAAATATCGGTAAAGCATTTATCAAAAATCTGAGTCAACTAACAGGAGCAAATATTGCAGCTTCTGAGAATTTGACAGGTTGTAAAGCATTAGACGGCGACTGGAAACTGACAGCAAAAACTGGGAAAATTCAAGCTGGCATTGCATTGATGCCGGAAGTTATCGCAGCTTACAGCTACGTTCTCAATACGTTTAAACAAACACCTAATAACTTGACAACAGGCACCAATCCTGCGGCGATCGCCAGCCAAGATTTTAACGGTGACGGCATTCCTGATTTAGCGGTAGCTAACAGAAGTTCTGACAGTGTTTCGATCTTTTTAGCAACTGGTCAAGGTGATTTTGGGCCAGCTACTAACTTTACGTTGGGTAGTGCAGGAGCTCCCAGCGGTATTGTTGCGGGAAATTTAAATGGTGACACGCTGCCGGATTTAGCTGTATCGACAGCAATTGGCGGCGATATAGGAGGAGGGGTTTATGTCTTGTTAGGGACAGGCCAAGGCGATTTTAGCAATCCTAGCAACTTTGGCCCGGGAATCAGCAAACAGGCGATCGCTGCGGGAAATTTTAATCAAGACGACTTCGATGACTTAGTTGTGGCAGAAGACAACCAAATTTCGATTGCTTTAGGTATCGGTCAAGGAAGTTTTGGTAATTTTAATAGTGTGGGGACTGCAACCAACCCCATAGCGATCGCAGTTGGTGATTTTAACGGCGACAACAATCTCGATATCGCCGCCACAACCAGGAATCCTGCTAACAGCATTTCTATTTTTTCAGGTACCGGTCAAGGAACTTTTGGCACTTCTGTTAATTTGACTGTCGGTACAACTCCCAGCGCGATCGCAGTTGGAGATTTTAATGCTGACGGTCGATCGGATTTAGCTGTAACAAATTCCGGCAGTCAGAATGTATCAATTTTATTAGCAACAGGTCAAGGAACTTTTAGCAATCCTGCTAACTTTAATGTTGGATTAAGTCCCGACGATATTGCCGTTGGTGATTTTAATCTTGACGGCCAACCCGATTTAGTTGTAGCGAACGTGGGTTCTAATAATGTTTCAATTTTAACTGGAACGGGTCAAGGAACGTTTAACGGACCGTTTAATTATGATACTGGGGGAAACCTTCCAAGTGCGATCGCGGTTGGGGATTTTAACTCCGATAGCAGGCCGGATATTGCTGCGGTAAATACCGGAAGTAACACAGTTTCAATTCTGTTGAATTTGCTATTGAAAGTAAGTTTTGGTGCTGCTGCGTACAACAGTATTGAAGGAGATACAGATACGACTGTAAATATTCCCGTGACAGTCGAAGATGGTTTGCGCTTTGCTGACTTAATTGTGCCGATCGCAACTGCTTTACCCGTTCCTGCTGGCACATCACAAGCTACTCAAGGTTCTGACTATACTCTTTCTACTAATACTCTCACTTTTCCTGCTGGTAATAGTAGTCCGACTCAAAATATAGCTGTCACTATTAAACCAGACAACCTGGCAGAAATAGATGAAGCAATTGTCTTCGGTTTTAGTTCGACTCCAGAACAGATCGCAGGTACAATCCCTCAAACTACCCTGACAATTCCAGCTAACGATCCGATTATTTACACAGTTGGTGCTAGCGCCGGTACTATTCCTGAAGGCAACTCCGGCGCAAATCCGCTGATATTTACTGTTAGTCGCAGCGGCGGTACTGATTCAGCAGGAACTGTCAATTATGCAATTGGCGGTACTGCAACAAACGGCAGTGATTACAACAACATCGGCGGCACTTCTGGCGCAACAAGTACAACTGGTCTGATTAATTTTGCATCGGGCGAAACATCAAAAACTGTCACCCTTGATGTATTGGGTGATGGCAGCGTCGAACCTGATGAAACGATTTCTATCACTCTTTCAAATCCAGTGACATTGTTTAATGACAGTCTTCCCGGAGGCAGTTCGACGATCGGTACTGCTGTTGCGACAACTACAATTGTTAATGACGATCGCCCCGGAATTACCGTCAATCCGATTAGCGGATTAGTGACAACAGAAGCTGGCGGTATTGCTACTTTTACTGTCGCGCTTAACAGCCAACCAACTGCTAGCGTGACTGTTGGTTTAAGCAGTTCCAATCCGGCAGAAGGAACAGTTTCGACACCAACCTTAACTTTCACTCCCGCTAATTGGAATCAGCCGCAAACAGTAACAATCACTGGAGTTGACGATAATGTTGCTGACGGCAATATTGCTTACAACATAGCTACTGCTGCTGCTACTAGCACCGATAGCAATTACAACAATCTCAATCCCGATGATGTCAGCGCCACCAACACCGACAACGAAACTCCGGGAATTACTGTCAATCCAACAGCGGGATTAACTACTACAGAAGCTGGAGGAACTGCTAATTTTTCAGTCGTTCTCAACACCCAACCCACAGCACCAGTTACTATTAGTTTGAGCAGTTCCAATCCGGCAGAAGGAACTGTTTCCCAACAAAATCTAACTTTCACTCCAAATAACTGGAACCAGCAGCAGACAGTAACGGTAACAGGTGTTAGCGACAATATCGCCGATGGCAGTCAAATTTACAGCATTGTTACTGGGGTTGCTGTCAGTACGGATAGCAATTACAACAACCTAAATCCTGCCGATGTTAGCATTACTAACACTGACAGCAATGCAGCCGGAATTACTGTTAATCCCGCCAGTACAACAGCAACGGAAGGCGGTGCGAATGGCAGCTATACACTGATTTTAAATTCGCAGCCGACTGCACCAGTTACTATTAGTTTTGATGCGGGAAATCAAATAAGCGCGATCGCCCCCATCAACTTTGATGCTACTAATTGGAATATTGCCCAAACTGTAACTGTAATTGCGGCTGACGATGCGGTTGTTGAAGGTACTCACAGCGGCACCATCAATCATTCAGTAACAAGTGCGGATGCGACATATAGCGGAAGTGCGATCGCGCCTGTTACTGTCGCTATTACCGACAACGATACAATTCCACCGACGCCACCGACGCCGACGCCAACACCGCCGACGCCAACACCGCCGACGCCAACACCGCCGACGCCAACACCGCCAACTCCAACTCCACCAACTCCAACGCCACCAACTCCGACACCAACTCCGTCAATTACACCAACACCAACACCAACACCGTCGGTATTACCGGTAATCATGCCACCGACGATACCTGCCAACAATTTAGCCAGAAAAATCGTCCTCAATTCGAGTGTCAAAACTGTCAGCGATGCTGTCAGCAGCACCAACATTGATGATTATTACAAATTCAGTTTAGGTGCTAGCAATAACTTCAGTTTGTCGCTCGGGGGAATCAGTGAAGATGTGAAAGTTGAATTGCTAGACAGTCGCGGCAATACGATCGCCAGTTCTAATAATTTAGGCACCGCATCCGAATCAATTAACCGCATTTTAGAACACGGCACTTACTTCGTTCGAGTTTCTTCTCCCAACGGTGCCGGCACTCCTTACAATCTCAATCTATCTGCAATACCGCGCCTTCAAGGCATCACAACCACAGGTTCAGATGCCCCTGTTTTCAAAACAGGTGAGTTGATATCAGTTATAGACGGAACATTCACTTCCACCACTGACATATCTGGTCCGCTGATTAACATGGATGATTTCCGCGCGGCACCGCGTTTTGCAGGAATAGATGGCAGTGGTTTTGCAACAGTAATTTTGGATACTGGGATCGATTTAGATGACCCATTTTTTGGTCCTGATGGTGATTCTAACGGTGTTGCCGATCGGATTACCTACGATTACGATTTCGCTTATGACGATGCGGAAGGTGACGACGTTAACGGACACGGATCGAATGTCTCTAGTATTGCTACTTCCCAAAATGGAGTTCATACAGGCATGGCACCTCGCGCCAACATTATTCACCTCAAAGTTTTGGATGATAGTGGCAACGGAACTTTCGGAAATGTAGAACAAGCTTTGCAATGGGTGGTAGCAAACGCAACTACATACAATATCGCTAGTGTGAATATGTCGCTTGGTGACGACGGCAATTACAACACTCCTCAAACCAGAGGAATTAGCGATGAACTACAAGCATTAGTAGCGCAGAATGTAATAGTTGTTTCGTCATCAGGAAACCTCTTCGGACCGCTGGGTTTCAACAGCGTTCAAGGTGTTGGCTACCCTTCGGCAGATGCTAATTCGCTTTCGATTGGTGCAGTGTACGACGCTAACTTAGGTTATCAAACTCACGGCGGGGGCGCGATCGCCTATACCACCGATGCCGATCGTATTACACCGTATTCTCAGCGCCACTCTACTTTAACAACGGTTTTTGCTCCCGGTACTGTGATTACCGGTGCTGGTCCTAACGGCCCTTTGACTAGCTATTCCGGTACGAGTCAAGCGGCACCTCATATTGCTGGAATAGCAGTCCTCGCGCAGCAGTTAGCAGAACGAGATTTAGGCCGCACGCTGACACAAGCGGAGTTTGCAAATTTCTTGCAGACAACTGGCGTTATCATCAATGACGGCGACGATGAAGACGATAACGTTACCAATACTGGCTTAAACTTCCCGCGCGTCGATATGCTAGCTTTAGCTCAAGGTATTGTGGGAAATAACCCGCCAGTTGTCAATCGTTCGGTGTTTTCGCAAAGTGCAGCGCTGGGTTTTTCTCAAGCTGGAAATACCTTTACTTTAGCTGCCAATACTGACACCGATCCCGATGCGGGTGACAGCGTTAATTATTCGATCGCCCTGGCAAATTTTAGCGCTTTAAGTTTCTCTGATTTTACTTGGCAAACCGATCTCAATGGCGGTTCTTACCGCCGACCAATTGGTTCGATTTTCCCGGAAATTCCGTTACCTTCCTGGCTGACTTTTAACTCTGCAACTCGCACGATTAATTTAGGACCGGGCCGCCCTGCATCTTTCAACTATTGGCTGAAAGTAACGGGAACAGATGAATCTGGCGCGAGTGCGACCGAAATTATTCGATTCAAAAGTAATGCCCTCGGCGGCTTTGTAATTGACGGTTATATTGCTGGCGCTACCGTGTTTTTTGACGCTAACAAAAACGGCGTCCTCGACGCTAGCGAACCTTCTGCTACTACTGGCGATAACGGCGAATACGATCTGGATCTCGATTCCAACATTTTCGACAAAAATCAAAACGGCGAACTCGATCCAGAAGAAGGCAATATTGTAGCTTTCGGCGGCATCGATACCGCTACCAATTTACCTTTAGAAACGCCTGTAACTGCACCGCCTTACGCTACTGTGGTGACGCTGTTAACGAGTTTGGTGGCAGATTTAATTGACAAAGGAATTGAGAGCGATCGCGCCGAATCTCTGGTCAAATCTGCGCTTTCAATTCCCGCGAATGTTGACATCACTAACTTAGATCCGATCGCAGCTACCGAAAACGTTATACCGGGCGGATTAGAAACTTTGACCGCAATGGTTAAGGTACAAAATCTCATCACTCAAACTGCTGCTTTAATCGATGGTGCGTCGTTTTTGGACAATACCGAAACGGTGAAATCTGTTGTCAGCGCTATTTCTTCTCAAATTCAATCCGGTGCAATTCTCAATCTCAATGATGCTTCTCAATTAGAGTCGATCTTCCGGCAATCGATAACTATCGCGCAACAGTTTGACGCAACTTTTAACAGCCAACAACTGTTACAAATTGCCCCGGATGCAGCTAAAGTAATAGCCGCAGCAAATCAGCAGATTGACAAAGTTGTAGCCAATACAGCAACAATTTCAATTAACCGAGAAATTGCCCGCGTGCAAAAAGTAGCCCTCGGTGAAACTTCCGAAGATTTAAAAGCAGTCGGAATCGGTACAAAATCGATCGCCCAAGTTGTTGCTGAAAATACGGGTACTGCATTAGATACCAAAATCCAACAAGCTACCTTGCCGGAAGTGCCTGCCGTACCGATTATCACAGGAGAAATAGATGCGATCGCAGCTAATTCAAATCTCATCGGTACTGACGGCGATGACAGCCTTGTTGGCGATAGCGGCAGCGATACAATTAGCGGCAAACGCGGCAGCGATACTCTCACCGGCTTGAGTGGCAATGATTGGATACACGGAAATCAAGGCAATGATTCCCTCGACGGAAGTGACGGCGATGACACTCTTTATGGAGGTAAGGGAATCGATAGTTTATTCGGCAATAACGGGGAAGATATCTTGTTTGGAAATCGCGGTCAAGATAGCCTGACTGGAGGTGAAGGAAATGACAGTCTTTACGGCGGCCGGGCTAGCGATATCCTGCTGGGCGGTAACGGCGGCGATTTTCTCAATGGTGAAAATGGAAATGATAGTTTAATTGGCGGAAATGGGGGCGATCGCTTCTTAATTTCCGTCAATTCTGGCAGCGATATTATTTTCGATTTTGCCGACGGTATCGACTTTATTTCACTGGGCGATGGTTTAACTTTTTCGCAGCTTTCAATTACGGATAGCAGCAGTGCAACTTTAATTCGTTTGACTGCAACTAGCGAAATTTTAGCCACTCTCAATGGGGTGAATCCTAACCAAATTAGCATCGCTGATTTCAGGTAGAAAGGTGCGATCGCACCGCTATCCAGAAACCGGGTTTTTGCCACAATCCTTCCCACTTACCAATAGATTCGGTAAAAAACCCGGTTTCTTTAGCCTGCACGGATATCCAGAAATTCTATCACTCAACTTTCCCGAAAAGCGATCGCCTTTATCGACGCTGCTGTCCCCGACTGTCAAACCTTAATCGACGGCGTGATGCCTGAAATTGAGTTAATTAAATCAGTAAACAGGCGATCGCCAGACTCATCTCCAAGCCAATATTAATTTTACTTAGGATTGAGACGTTTAGAAACTTGGTTAATTATCCCGCTAAGAATAGCGCCACCCATCAGAATTCCGAGGGCGGGATTAAATACAGGCTGCCACAGACTGTACCATAGATCGAAACCGAGATTCACGCCAGTCGATCGACCCAAAACTGCGATCGCAAACCACACAAAGCTAGCAAAGACAAAAAATACGTCGGCTACTAAAAATATATTCAGCCAGTTAAGAAATTTATCTTTCATTTTTTTAGTCTTCCTTTTGATTGGAGCATCGAATACAGATAAAATATCATTTAATAGTTGTCGCGCATAGGCTGTCAAAATATGGTTCGCTATACACTTCCTCAAAGCCCCGAAATTATTTTAACTGTCAAAGGGAAAGATTCAGTCAAAGCCCGCGAAGAAGCAATGGATCGGCTGATGGAGCTCATAGACGAGGACAAGCTGCCTACAGAGCTCAAAGAAGGATTCGGGCCAAAGCAGTTTGTTGAAGTTAAAGACATCGAAGATCCAGCGTCTGACGGCGAGGACGCCATTACTGAGGCCGTACAGATTTTGAGCAATTTGGCAAGTCTCAAATTAAAAGTAATGGAATCCCGCGAGGAAGCACTCAAAATCCGGGCTGCGATCGACATTTTGTTTACAGACGAGGCCGTGAATGCCGAGGAAATTGCCAGTCTCAAAGACGGTTTCAAGGTGCTAAAAAACTTTGCTCAAGCTAATGTTCGCTATCGAGACGCAAGAAGTAAAGCCGAGTCAGCCCGCGCAATTCTCGACGAAGCTTTGCAATCTGTCGAACCTGAAAAGAAATCGCAGAAGTCGGCGAAATAACTAAGCTCATCCCAAAAAACGAATACCGAAAGATCCCCGAATTTTTCAAACAGTCGGGGTTCTAAAAGAAGAGCAATATTTTATTCACAAATCTTCTCAAAATCAGGATAAATATAATGAACCAACCGCAAAAAGAAATTTCCAGAAGCACAATGTCCGGTAGCCTAATGACGGCAAAAAGATTAGGTTTTGAACCAAAAACAGTGATTGATGTCGGAGCCGCATTGGGAACTTTTAACCTTTACGAAACCTTCCCCAATTCTCGACATCTGTTAATTGAGCCGATTGCCGAAAATGAACCCTACCTTGCCAAAATTTGCCGCAAACTTAAAAGTGCAGAATACATCATTGCGGCTGCCACCAAAGAATCAGGAATTTTCACCCTCAATGTCAGTCCAGATATGGTGCATTCTTCGATTTCCGAAGGTGTCAATGCTGACAACCAAAATCCCTACTTGAGGAACATACCAGCAATTACGCTGGATGGAATATGCAGGGAAAGAAATTTGCCCAGTCCCTATTTAATTAAGGTTGATGTAGACGGACAGGAATTAGATGTTTTGGCTGGGGCTACTCAGATTTTACAGCAAACAGAATATGTAATTGTTGAAGTTTGTTTGTTCGCTCAGATGTATAATATCATTCATTTCATGAAAACCCAAGGATTTGTAGCCTACGATATTGTAGACTTGGGATATCGCCCGATCGATGGAGCTTTGTGGCAAGTAGACATGGCTTTTGTGAAAGAATTCGGTCAATTTAGAAAAGACAAAAGTTATGTGGCACAACAACAGGATGTAGCATCGGTTAACTCTTATCTCCAAGCTTATCGGGAAAATTTAATCGCATACATTGAGGCTCATTATAGCGACCCATTGGAACCTGAACCACAAGTTAGTAAAACTGAATTTACTGAGGAATATGTGATAATTTAAATCAAGATGATTGGGCGATGATTCGGCGATTGAAATCGCTTTTGACCTCTAACTCTCATGTGGCGAAGCGCCCGTCACCAGAGTTAGAGGTCAAACTACACAAACTTTCGTCCGCGCAACGCGAGACTAAGAAAGGTATTCTACTCGTTTCTACTCGTTACCAGGCTCTGCCTGGTAACGCAGATCCGGAGGCTCTGCCTCCAATAGACATCTCCTAAAAAGAAATTAGGCGATCGCGATCGATATCGATCTGCGGGGGAGGGTGAAGCATTTGGACACAAACTAAGAGGGTTGGGGACACAGACTATCGCCCAAATGCTTCACCCCTACATCGATCAAATGGCTTAAGATTCTTTTTAGGAGATGTCTAATAGAAACCTCACGAGGCAGAGCCTCTAGAAATCGGTTCCCAGGCAGAGCCTAGGAACCAGTTTCTACTCGTTTCTACTCGTTTCTACTCGCTACTCGTTACCAGGCTCTGCCTGGTAACGCAGATCCGGAGGCTCTGCCTCCAATAGAAACCTCACGAGGCAGAGCCTCTGGAAATCGGTTCCTAGGCAGAGCCTAGGAACCAGTTAAACCAGTTAAATTACTTTCCCTCATGTTTTAAATTGTGTCAAAATTATTCAGTTATGACTAAAAAAAACGAAACAGCATCTCTAGTTTTAGCCCTGATAATTACCAGTGGCTTAATCGGTTTAGTTTTTTGGTGGTTTACCAGTAATTCAGCTTCCAAAACGGGGATTTTAACCAATCAAACCGACCAATCTAACGGTAAAACTTTTACTCAAGTCAAAAACGTCCCAAACGGACTCTTTAGTTATGGCGGTAGCACGACTTGGGCCACAATTCGACGCGATTTAGATCCAGCAATTCAAACAGTTTGGCCTCAATTTCGCCTGCGATACACTCACCCCAATCAGGCTACGCCTAGCACTGGTTCTGGTATTCGTATGTTATTAGACAATCAATTGTCCTTTGCTCATGCTTCTCGTCCCATTGAAGATCAAGAATACGAACAAGCGAAACAACGAGGTTTTACTTTAGTAGAAATTCCAGTAGCAATTGATGGTAGGGCAATTGCCGTTCACCCAAGCTTAAATATTCCTGGGATAACCATGCAACAACGGGATGATATTTATGCAGGCAAAATTACCAACTGGAATCAACTAGGTGGTTCAAATCTGAGCATCAAGCGTTACGCCGTACAAGGTGACGAGGGGGAGAATCTTGAAATAGTACCCACACCCACCGAAGCTATTCGTAAAGTTGCCGAAAATCCAGCAGGAATGTTTGAAGCTTCTGCTCCCATATTGGTATCGCAGTGTAAAGTTAAAACATTGCCACTTGGTCGAAACTCAAATCAACTTATTACACCTTATAAGCAGCCATTTGTGCCACTATCTGAGTGTCCATCTAGGCGTAATGAAGCGAATACACAAGCTTTTTTGACTGGTGAATATCCCTTGACTCGCAGGTTATTTGTAGTTGTTAAAAAGAACAATCAAGTTGACCAACAAGCCGGAGAAACTTATGCCAATTTATTGCTAACAGAACAGGGTCAGGAAATGATTCAAAAAGCGGGATTTGTCAGAATTCGCTAAGAAAACTTTCGTAACACGGTGGCAGGAGACTTTAGCTGCATGGGCAGATCGGGCTTCAATCACTCACCTACAATAAACCGTTCAAATGCTCGATCTACTCGTCTTGTTATTTTTTCTATTTGTCTTTTGATGACTATATTGAGGTGGTGCGAATTCTGCACACAGCGAGAGATTTAGAGGAATTTTTGTCAGGAGATGAAGCTGATTTCAATCAGCTTCATCTGGATTTCTTCTTCCTTCTTCCTGTGGTTATAAACTTAAAAAAGGCACGTTTACTACTTCCCCGGCAATTTCTCCCACCTGAACTTTCAATCCTGCGCCTCCCGCCTTTGTACGGATATAAGCTAGACCCAAAAATCCCGATTCTGTTTCAGTTACACTGGTAAGTTTCCCGACTTTTTCCTCTCCGATTGTCACCACAGTACCCGGTGCAACATACCCGCTTAATTGCACACCCCAAAGTTGCTGTTTGACTCCTTTGTAGGTATTCAATCGAGCAATTGTTTCTTGACCGATATAGCAACCTTTGTCATAGGAAATCGTGTGCAACAAGCGTGCTTCTAGGGGGTTATAATCATCCATTAGTTCAAAATCTACTGCGGGGCGACCTTGTTCGATGCGCAGTTGTTCCCAGATTCGATCGCCCATTGGTACGGCCCCAGCTTTCACTAATTCACTCCATAAGTTAGCTGCATTGCTGTTTTCGGAAATTAAGGTGTATCCGGGAGTTGCTAAACCGCTACCAACAGCAACCCGGACTTGTATACCTGCAAAATCTATTAATTTGTGATTAGCATAAGGTTGATTTTCCAGTTCATTAATTCCGAGTTTTTCGACTAATTTACTACTTTCCAGGCCGATCAGACTGAAAGTAACAGTTGTATCAGTCAAATCTGTTAATTCTACCCGATCCATTGGGAAAATATAGCGATCGAGTAATTCGAGCAATTGTCGGCGACGGTTGGGAGAAACTAACAGCAGCACAGTATCTTCTGTAGCATAGGCGGTGGCAAGATCGATCGTCCGCGCGGTGGAAGTCACGAAAACTGTATCGCAACCTTGACCGGGTTTGAGTATGTTAAAATTATTGGTAGTTTGATTGTGCAAAAACCGCAGGCGATCGCCATCAGAAATCTGAATGCGTCCCCAGTGAGTGCGATCGTACAAAGCTACGCCCTGTTTAGTTGCGGCAATGGCGTTTGCATCATTCCCAAAACTAACTGCGACAGTTTCTGTTGTTGACTCTGCAAAGATAGCACCGGCGGCTGCTTGAATATCGTGCAATTCCTGAATCATAAGATTTTGTTGACTGTTGACTGTTGACTGTTGTTTTTCCTATATGGTAAGGTGCGTCGCCTTTGATAATCTACGAGTTGCACTGAGAATATCACAGCGACGCACCCGACAAATTAGAATTACTAGCTAAGTAAGGTGCGTCGCCTTTGATAATCTACGAGTTGCACTGAAAATATCACAGCGACGCACCCTACTAATGACTAATGACTAATTAGCTAAATTGACAAACACTTCCTGTATTAATTGGCTAGCTTTAGCATCCAGACGAATCCAATCTACATCGCCAGTATCCTCCTCAATCAAAAGAGTGTCAATTTCAACTTCCTGACTTTCCTGATCGGAGTGAGTGGGCTGGTAATTTACAAAACAGACTCGATAGCAAAGTTCCCAAATATCGATGCACCTTTGCTCGCCTTGTAGCTCTAAAATTAGTTGATAACCCGGAAAGGGAGTGTGTACCTCTTGATAAGTACCCGTCCAAACAGATTCCTCTAATTGTTTGCGGATATTGTCGAGCACTCGAATCAGGGCGGGCTGCATCAGCAGTTCAGCTTGCTGCCACGCGATCGAGCTAGTTATTTTCGGCTTCATATATCAGAATTGTAAACAGGCAAATCAATTAATTAATTAATTAATTTTCCAACATAGAGTGCCAACTTTGCTGACATTGATCGCAGAATAGTCAGAACCCCGACTTCTTCAAGAAGTCGGGGTTCTAAAAGAACAGTCAACCGCGATCGAATAAGGCTTCAGCCGTTCTCGGCCCGAAGGCGAAAAACGGCTGAAACTCTTGATTTTATTGAGAATGGGCGATGTAGGATTTGAACCTACGGCATCCTGCGTGTAAAGCAGGCGCTCTACCACTGAGCTAATCGCCCAATTGCACTCACAGGGATTTATCATATCACAGTAACTCGAAAAGATCAAATAAAAAAATCCTAAACTTTAAATAAATGCCCTCTGGCAACACCCACGATCGCATAACCCTGTGGAGTTTGCCCTTGGTGGCAGGACTCACTTTTGGTCAGACTCAGAGCAGTAAACTGACTTTGCTGGTTTCCGGTAGCTATTTATTTGGCGGGTTAATGTTTGGTCCCGACTTGGATATCTACTCCTGCCAGTATCAGCGCTGGGGATGGTTGCGGCCGATTTGGCTACCGTACCAAAAAAGCCTCCGCCATCGCTCTTTCCTGTCCCACGGCCCTCTGATTGGCACTGCTTTACGAATATTGTACCTGGCTACCTGGATTGGGGTTCTGGGGATATTTGGATTGGCAATTGCCGAAAAATCGGGTAACTCTGGGTGGAATTGGCAGGAAGTGGTTTTAAATTGTTGGCGATCGATCGCCCAATACCACACTGAACTTTTCACGGTTTACATCGGCTTAGAATTGGGCGCAATGAGTCATTATCTGAGCGATTGGAGTGGCTCTGCCTACAAAAGATTCAAAAAGAAAGGATTGGGTGGGTGGCGGCCTCCAAGCACAATTAAGAGGCGCAAACGCAAACCTCCCAGCCGCACATCTAGTCGCACATCTAGCAAATCTAAAAAGTAAATTTCTATGTCTAATTCTGAAAGTCGATCGCTCGCAGCAATGCAACAATTAATCGAAGTTGTGGCAAAATTGCGAAATCCTGACGGCGGATGTCCTTGGGATTTGGCGCAAACTCCTCAAACTTTAATTCCTCACATTATCGAGGAAGCTTACGAAACCGCCGATGCGATTCGTCGCGGGGAAAAAGAGGCGATCGCCGAAGAACTAGGTGACTTACTCTTACAAGTAGTGCTCCAAGCTCAAATTGCCAGCGAATCCAGTCAATTTACCCTTGCGGAAATCGCCGACGGCATTACAGAAAAACTGATTCGGCGACATCCCCACGTCTTCGGTGATGTCGAGATTAACAGCGTTGATGAAGTTAATGAAAACTGGGAAAAAATCAAAGCAGCAGAAAAAGGCGCAACTTCCCAAAAGCCAACTTTAGCATCAAAAATGAGTCGTTATGCCAGCACCTTGCCTCCGATCGTGGCAGGGATGAAAATTTCCCAAAAAGCTGCGGAAGTCAGTTTTGATTGGGACAGTGTAGATGGTGTTTGGGATAAATTTCATGAAGAAATGGCAGAATTTGAACACGCTCTCAAACATGAAGATAAAGCAGCGCAGCAATCTGAATTGGGAGATATTATGTTTGTGTTAATTCAATTAGCTCGCTGGTACGGCTTAGATCCATCAGAAGCTTTGCAGGGAACAAATCAGCGGTTTGTGCAGCGGTTTACCTTAGTTGAAGCAAAGTGCGATCGACCTTTGTCTGATTATCCGGTGGAAGAGTTAGAAGCAATTTGGCAGCAAGCCAAAACTTTAGTTGCCCAGCAAAAGAGCGATGTATAATCACGATCTCGCGCTTGAGATTCCCGACTTATTGAAGAAATCGGGAATCTGGGTATTCTGTTTTTGAGAGGGAATTACTTATTCATAATTGATGAATATTGAATGTGATGCCGTTCACAACTTTAGATGTTTATTGTCACAGCATTGAAGAGAAGACGATCGCTTTAATAGTGATATAGTTCAATCGTCTACGGTCTTTGAAAAAACAATCGACAGCACAATCGTGAAGTTCAAATTCAATTGCCATGCAATCTCCTCTGCATCTAATTCCATCAGCTTTGGGCGAGTTATACCAAATCCGGGTTTCCCATCCCCGTTATAATTGGTATGGTGCGTCGCTATGAGATCTGCCAATAGCAACGAGAGTTGTTCGTAGCGACGCACCCTACATTTACTACATTTACGAGATTATAAAA
>JAAUPF010000178.1 GCA_012034575.1 Richelia sp. CSU_2_1
GTAGTTAATGCTTTAGCAACGATACCGCCTGCAAGCGTTCCCGATATGCCCGATCGCATTATTGCAGCAACAGCTTTACATCTGAATCTGCCACTGATTAGTAAGGATAGGAGGATGCCGTTGACGGATTTGAATCTTATTTGGTAAGGGCGATCGCACTTTTTGGAATATTGTTGTAAGGGCGATCGCACTTTTTTAACCAGAAATAGAGTGATGGAATAAGGGCGATCGCACTTGTTTTGTAAGAGCGTTCTTTTCGATCGCAAATGCACTCTGATGGATGTGGAATGAGAAAAGGGCGATCGTACTTTTTGGAACATTGGTGTAAGGGCGATCGCACTTTTTTAACTAGAAATAGAGGTGGATGAAGGGCGATCGTACAAAATATGTAGGGGCAATCCTCCTGACGTTTCCACAGCCGGGGCGGGCACGGGGGCACCGCCCCTACAATCACGCTAAATATACCTGTAGGGGCAATCCCCCCGTGGTTGCCCCAGGCCGGGGCGGGCACGGGGGCACCGCCCCTACAGTAGAATTGATTTGATATCATCCTGGTATTATCATGAAGTACGACCCTGCTAAACATCATCGGCGCTCTATTCGCCTTAAGGGATATGATTATTCTCAAGCGGGAGGTTATTTTGTCACTATCTGTATTAAAGATGGTTTGCATACATTAGGAGAAATCCGCAACAGCCAAATATATTTGAGCGAACCAGGGCTGATGGTTCAAACTATTTGGAATGAATTGCCGTTGCATTATCCAGGTGTAGAAATCGATGCTTCTGTGGTAATGCCAGATCATTTTCACGGAATTATTGTTTTGATGCCAGACAATATTTCTGGCGATCGACCTCAAAAACCCATGACATTGCCAGAGGTAGTTCACCGCTTCAAATCACTAACAACTACTAAATACCGACACGGTGTTGCCAAGTTAGGTTGGACACCTTTTCCCAAAAAATTTTGGCAGCGAAACTATCACGAACACATTATACGAGATGAGGAATCTTGCGAAACAATTCGTGAATATATCCTCAACAATCCAATCGCTTGGGAAGACGACCCTTTGCATCTAGAAAAATACCACCCCCAACCAGATTGTAGGGGCGGTGCCCCCCGTGCCCGCCCCGGCAAACAGGGGCAACCACGGGGGGGATTGCCCCTACGCATTGGGCGGCGGGGGCAACCACGGGGGGATTGCCCCTACAGCCGAAATTTTGGAGCGACTTTCCTACAGCGTTACCCTATCTGGGTAATTGGGTCGTTCAGGGGTATGGTGAACGAGGAACTTTTCACAATATTTGGCTGCGTGTTGATGACGACACCAAAGATGTTTGTATAGACACCAAAAATTTCATTGGTTTCTGTGTATTGAATAATTGTGTCTGGAGTGCCATCTTGATTCACATCAGTAGGAGTGAACGTGAGAATGTCTATAGGTACACCTCCATTGATGCCAATTAGATCGCCTTCACTCGCATTGAAGTCAAGTAACCAATCAGCAGTAGCAGGATTAGTTTCTTCTATACCTGTATCTGTTCTCAATATAAAAACATCTGTCCCGTTTCCACCAGTTAGCCGATCTGTTCCTTTTTCACCAATTAAAATATCGTCTCCGTCATTGCCAAAAATTTCATCATTATCTTGTCCACCCCGCACTAAATCATTGCCAGGGCCTCCTGAGATGAAATCATCACCTTCATTGCCGTTGAGAATGTCGTTGCCATCGTCACCTAAAATGCGATCGTTTCCTTTTCCGCCTCGCAGGTAATCATTGCCAACAGCCCCCTCGATAGTATCAGCACCTCTGGCTGCGAATACTACATCAGTTACGGGCGATCCTAAGATTTTCTCATTGTTGTCAGAACCTTGCACACCCCCCGGATTTTCAGCCATTATTGCTTGAGTAATCTGAAATGTAGTTCCCGTATCTGTTGGGGAATTGACTTGGCTGGCACTTCTAGTTGTTCTTGAAGCCTCTGGCAAGAGGTAAACTAGAGGTCCTCTCAAAATTGCATTTTGTGCATCAGCAATTATGTTCCTAAAGTCCTTAACAGCCTCTTTAATATCATTGCTAAATTGAAGAAGCGCCTCTTGATCGGCACTAAAAATACTCACTGGTACGATTTTACCAAATAAATCAGCGGTCGCTGTGCTATTCTCCGGTGAATCAAACTGTCCTACAAGTTTTCCATTTGAAGCAAACCCATATAGATCGAGGGTATATTCAACATTTATAACTTTAATCCTCTCTTCGGATAAACCTGCACCTGAAAAAAGAAGCCTGTCACCATCCAGAACTGCATTGCCTGTGTCGTTAGGAACAACTTGGTTTTTGACTACAAAGTTAAAGCTTTGGGTGCTGCTTTGTGGTTGGGTAACTGACAGACTAATTTCAAGAGGAATATCTCCTTTGGGTTCAGAACCTAAATTAGTTACTCCATTCTGATAAGTAAGTGTACCAAGATCAAAAAGAATGTCGGTTCCTGTACTAAAAAGTTTCCCGTTAAACTCGACAAAACTTGCAAATGTAGGTGTTCCTAAACTGAATTTATTGCTGCCACCTCCAAAAGTACCAGTTGTTCCTCCGGTGAAAGTGGGATTGGTAGTATTAATATCGATACGACCTGTTTCTGAAGAGCGCAACCGATTCAAATCGAATTTCGTCCCATCTGATTGAGGAAAAGACGCTCCCTTTATTACTGCTGTATCTACTTTGATAGAGGAGCCATGACTACCAGCAATAGGGGTTTCTCCTGGTTGTGTAAATAATTTTTCATTAATAAAGAAATCTCTTGTTCCTATGGGATCTTGGTATCCTAATTTACTGGTATGAAGCGCATCTACTTGTTTAGCGTCATTGGGATCTAAGCGTTCTGTTGGCAATGTTCCCTTAAACCCAGGTCCAGCAGGATCTAAAGCTCTGATGTAATTTATCTGATTACCTGTTAGTTCTCTATACTTAGCGCCAGCAGAACCAGATACATGAGCACCTAAACTGTGACCAATTAGCTGTGTTTTGTTGGGATCAACCCCCTGAGCTTTTAAATATTCAGCAAGTTTTTCACCGGCCTCTTTAGTATTTTTTGCCGCACCAAAGTAATCCAGGTTGAAACCAAAAATATTTGGTCCTGGTTTAGCACCACTTTCCCAATCCGTTACAATAATATTTGCGTTAGGATCTAGTTCGCGGATAGCTTGAGCTTTTTCTGGTACCCAGTCAGCAGGCGTAAAATTATTGGCTGCGTTACCACCTGTATTATTCCATCCATGAGTGATTACATAAGTATTCTGGTTTGGCTCAATGGGTCGTGGCTGAAAACCATTATTCCCCCAGGTATTAAAGTTAATTTCTCCAAAACTAGCCTGTACCATGATTCCAACTCCTTCTGAATATCAATATTGAACTAAGCTATTGAAAACACCGATCGCTAAATTGGATCGGTCTTTCACTCATCCCTTACAGGGGAAAAAGTATAAATAACAACTTTTTACCCAAGAATTTAAAAACCGATACCTAACCGCAAGGCAAATGCTTACTTACCTTGGCTTCACCCCGATCTGTAGCCGCAAGCCAAGCTCATCCTATGACAATAATCCATAATCTCTACGCTGTGTCGGCTCAAAGGCTCAGCATTTGGCTCAACAAAAAAGGCTCATTTAGCTCATTTGGATCATTTGGCTCATTTTTTGGCTCTCCGATGTGAGCTATAATAGAATTAGGGTAAAGTTGTGGTATCGGAGTAACAATGGCAGGTTTGCTCAGAGCATCCGAAGAAGGATTGAAAATCATCGATATGGTAAGACGAAGCTTGGGATGGAATAAAGCTGATGAATTATGGTGTCAGGCTGCTATCACTTCAAAAGCTACTTTAAAGCGGTTTTGGGTGCGTCAGCCAATTAGGCGAGAGACTTTTATAGATATTTGCAAAGCTGTAGGGGTAAAAAATTGGCAAGATATTGTTGAACGAGAAATTAAAGAACCAGAATTACTCTTTGTCGCCCCGATCGCAGATATTCCCCTCGACTCCCAAACCGATCGCACTTTCCCCCTACCAGAAAACTTACCCCCCGTCAGAAATTGGGTACAGCGCACCAAAGAAATCGAGCTCTTAAAAACTACGATCGTTAACTCAGATATCACCGCCATCTCAATTGTCGGATTACCCGGCATCGGCAAAACATCCCTCGCCAGCCAACTAATCCGCCAATCACACGCAGAAAATACCCCCTTCGCCAGCGTCGCTTGGCAATCCTTGCAATCCGCAACTGGCAAAGCACCAACCTTCGATCGCACCATTGACTCTTTACTATTCACCCTCTCCAACGGCGACATTACCGCAGCCGTCAACGCTCAAAATGACTGTGGCAAAAAAACCGAAAACCTGCTGAAAATTCTCAGAGAAAAACCTTGCTTAATAGTGTTCGATCGCGCCGAAACACTTTTGAAAACCAAAGAAGCAAAAGCAGCCGGTTATTTCGCCGAAGATTGTGCGGAATATGCTTGGTTGTTCAAACAACTTTTAGAAACCGAACATCAAAGCAAAATTATATTTACCAGTCGCGAAAGCTTGGCTGAATTGCCGCCAACTGTCACCCGCGAAATTGCGATCGGCGGATTCGATCGAGATGTCGCAGTCGCCCTCTTGCAATCTTTTAATCTCACTGCAAATCCAGAGGAATTAGCGGAAATAGCCGATCGCTATGCCGGACATCCCCAAGCCTTGCAACTCATCGCGGCTTTAATTCGAGACGATACCGAGTTTCAAGGAAATGTCGGGCTTTTTTTACACCAAAGAGATTGGTTGCTGGTTCGAGATATTGAAAAATTGATTGATGAAATTATAGCACGTCTCAGCGACGGAGAGCAAACTTGTCTGGGCCGAATTTCGGTCTATCAAACTTCAGAATATCCCCTATCTTTTGCCGGAATTAGCGCTCAAATGCCTGAAGTTAGCAAGTACGAACTTCAGGAAAATATTATGCGATCGCTCAAACGCCGGCAATTGCTAGAGTGCGATCGGCACCTCAAATCATATCAACTGCATCCGCTAGTTCGAGAAAAGGGCGAATACCTGTTAAGTCAAAATCCCGAACATTTCCGTACTGCCCACAGCCAAGCCTACAATTATTATACCAGCATTCCCCTCAAACCTGCATCGGAATGGCACGATATTGAGGATATTAAGCCGCTAATTAGAGCGCACTATCATGCTTCTCAAGGAGGGAATTTAGATGCAGCAAATGCGATTATTTCCAAAATTTCAGAACACCTGCAAGACTGGAATTGTGCCGAGTTAGGAAGTGCAAATCTACCGCTGCCATTGTTAGCCCAAGTGCGGAGATAATATCAAAGTTGATATTTATTATACCCATTTGTAGGGACACGGCAGTGCCGTGTCCTGATGCTTATGGTGTAATTCCTATTAACAAACAATCGCGAGTGACACAGCCAAAGGACACAACAGTGTTGCGTCCCCACAAACAATATTTATTCTACCATTTGTAGGGACATGGCACTGCCGTGTCCTTGCTGTCGCGTCCTTGCTGCCGATTCCTGAGGCAAAATCGGATAACCGCAAAATTAGATTTTAAAATCCCCAATCCAAAATCCAAAATCCTAAAGTCCCGCCGCACAAACCGCCGCCCCAATCAACCCCACATTAGGATTCAATACCACAGAAACAGGCATCACTTCTAACAACCCATCCATCCGCCCTTTGTGCGTAAAAGCCCGCATAAAACTCCCCTCTAAAATTAGAGGCAAAATCTTAGCAGCAATCCCGCCAGCTACATACAAACCACCGTAAGGTAACAGCGTCAAAGCCAAATTTCCCGCCGCCGCCCCGTAAGCTTCAACAAACATTTGCATCGTTTGTTCCGCAAGTCGATCGCGCCCTTCCAATGCCGCCGTTGCAATTGTCGCACCCGGATCGACAGTCTTCTCGCTTTTGCCGATTTCCGACTCCCATTTTCTAATAACTTCCCCAACCTCCGGCGACTGGGCCGCAAATTTTCGATCGCGTAAAAACTGATAAATCGAAACAATTCCCTGTCCCGAAACCACACGTTCGATCGAGATTCTTTGAATGTCATGTTTTGCCAACAAATATTTTAACAATTCAAAGTCCAACTCCGATCGCGGCGCAAAATCACCGTGTCCCCCTTCCGAAGAAAAAACCCTCACTCCATTCGCTTCAGGAACCGCAAAACAATTGCCCAAACCAGTACCCGCACCAATGACAGCAATTGGATCGTGTTCCCGGCGTTTTCCTGCTTGCAAAACCTGCAAATCTGACTCATCCAAACCCCAAACGCCGTAACCGACAGCTACAAAATCATTAATCAAACTCACGCGGGATATTTTCAACTCCTCCTCCAAACGCCTCGCCTCCAAAACCCAAGGCAAATTAGTCAATTTCGCAGAATTATTAACCACCGGACCCGCGATCGCAAAACAAGCCTTTTCAGGTACAGGTACAAAATCCAATTTCGCAGCAGCTTCTGTCAAAAACTTCTCCACCATCGGCACTAAATCGGGAAACTCCCCACTCGGATAGCGCAACTCAAAAAGAGCCTTCATCTCACCTTTAACGCTTCTTTCCACCAAGCGCAAAATAGTTTTAGTGCCACCAATATCGCCCGCCAATAATAAAGCCATAAACCTCCTTAAAGTCATCTGCGTTAATCCGCGTTAATCTGCTCCCATCTGCGGTTGCAATTATCTGCGTTAATCTGCGTTAATCAGCATCAATCTGCGGTTTCCCTCTCGATCGAATACTCACACAAGAGGTTTATAAGATTCTGCAAATCTAACCCCCGTTACTGTTAATTGCCAACCAAGCCCGCAACACTTCAGCCACCGTCCAAGCTTGCGCCGTACAGCCGCGCGGTTCAAAGGGGTCATCGCCTTCAAAAATTTCGCCCAAACTGCCCACACCGCCTGTAAGTATATGATGTGCCATCGGTGCCAGCAGTTCGGCAGCTTGTGCCGGATCTTTGTATACATCAAGGTGAGCCAAAACAAACGAACCGATGAGCCAGCCCCAAACCGTACCCTGGTGGTAGGCGCTGTCGCGCTGCAATTGGTCGCCGCCATATTTGCCCCGATACAGGGGATGGTGCGGGGAGAGGCTGCGCAGGCCGAAGGAAGTGAGAAGGTCCTGCGCGCAGGCATCTACTACTGACTTGCGCCGATCGGGCGTGAGTAACGGTGTATACTTGTGAGTTTCTTTCCCCCGCACTTCTTTTGCTGTAAAGGTTTTAGCGGATAAGTTCAGGGGCAGGGATACGGCAAATATCTGATTGGGGCGTAGGGAAATGTCGTGTCCCCCCGGACCGTCGAGAACGTCGAAACAGTAGCCTGCTTTAGCGTTCCAGAAACGAGTGAATCCGGCTGCCGTGCGATCGGCCAATTTTTGGTATTCATAGTGAGGTTTGCCCAATTTATGGGCGAAATCTACCATCGCTTGTATAGCATTGTACCAAAGAGCGCCGAGTTCGATCGGCTTGCCAGTGCGGGGCGTCACCACCCAATTGCCGATTTTCGCGTCCATCCAGGTAAGTTGCAGGCCCGCGTCACCAGCGTAAAGCAAACCGTCGTCGGGATCGACGCGGATATTATACCTAGTACCCTGCAAGTGCCAGTCAACGATCGCGCACAAAATCGGCCACAGTTCGCCCAACAGTCGATCGTCCCCGGTAGCATCAACATAGGCGCGAATTGCCTCAAAGTACCACAGCGTCGCGTCTGCGGTGTTGTATTCCGGCGCGCCTCCAGCATCAGGAAAGCGATTCGGCAGCATTCCCCGATCGACATATCGGGCAAAAGTCCGCAGGATCGATCGGGCAATTTCCCCGCGCCCGGTACAGATTGTGAGACCGGGCAGGCTAATCATCGTATCGCGCCCCCAGTCGCTAAACCAGGGATATCCGGCGATGATGGTTTTGCCCTCGGGTTCCCCCGGTAGCGGGCGCTTGACGATAAATTGGTCTGCAGCTAGGACTAATTGTTCGATCCAATCGGGAGAGTCGCCGGCTTTGGGCCATTTTTGCAGCACTTCCAAATCGCCCGCACGGCGCATTTCCAAGGCTGCAGTGCCGTCTAAATCGGGATTTTTCGCGGTACTGGCTGCCAAAGTGAGAGACTCCCCCGGCGCGATGGTGAAGTGGAAAGTTGCGGCGTGCAGGTGATCCTCGCAGCATTCGAGCCCGCGCCGCCTTTCTGCTGCGAGGTCAAATCCGTAGTGCCAGTTGTATAAAGGTGTAGAAACTCGGAATTTCGCCTCGGCTGGGGCATCTGCCAGCAGGTAAAGGGGCGCTGCTGCTGTGAAAGCAGTCACGCAAACTCCCTGCAGCAAGGTTTCTACGGCAATCGGCCAATCGTCCGCGCTCGTCATGTGGTGGTAGTCGCGGTAATTTACTAAAGCTTTGACGGCTAGGGCGATCGGTTGTGAGGCGCGGTGCAAGCGGTATTGGATATATGTTGTGTTAGCACTTTGCTGCATCCAAATCCGCTTTTCCAGGATGGCGTCGGCGAGGGCAAACCGCCAAACAGGCGTCGTGCCTTCGAGGTGAAAGCTTTCGATGTATTTGTAGCCTTGGGGTTCGATCGTCCCGTCGGCCCAGCGGTTTGTATAAAGCGGGTAGGCGCGATCGTTATACACCGCCGTTTCGTCCAGCTTGGCCAGCATCAAAGTCCGTCCCAGCGGGGGTTTGAGTGCCGCCACTAACAAGCCGTGGTAGCGCCTGGTGAGAAGACCCCCGATCGTCCCGCTAGCGTAACCGCCGATGCCGTTAGTTACCAACCATTCGCGAGACTCGGCAGAGTCCAGATTGCCGCAGATTTCCCGTCCAAAAGCAATAACCATAAGTACACGCTCGCACTGATTTGTTGTCTACCTTTAGGTAGATTTTACACATGATAAAATATGGCATTTTCAACAGTTGAGAATTGGGAATTGGTAATGGGGAATTGGTAATTGGTAATTCTCCCACTCTCTCCCTGTTCCCCTCTCCCCCTCTGCCTTCTTCCTTATTCCCTCTTCCTTCTTGCTTCATGTAAACTTTTGACCTCGGAAGGTTGACAAATGCAGCATCAGGTTTTACAACTTTGGAACCAAGTGTCTGCTGTCCGCTGCCAACAATTAAGCCTTAACTTAAGCCTTAACTTAAGCCTTAACTGTTAAAGCAGGGATTTAAACCGGAACTGTCAAATAATCCACCGACACGAGAAGGGGGATGCGAAACCCTTAATATTTGGTAACTTTGCGATCGATCTCATACATATTCGTGCTTTAATTTAAACAGCCAACTGCTAATTTTACCTCAGGGACAATTCTAGCTGTTGTTCTGTCTGAAGTAAGTTGTCTTTAACTTCTTTTTTAATTCATATTACTTTTTAAATCGATTTTAGGCGATCGGCCTTCAACATACCTACTACCACAATACCATTTTCAGCGATCTAGCAAACCTATTTTATCGGGAGACCAGCTAAAAGTGAAGATCGGATCTAATTATCTGGGTAACGATCGATGTGAATTTACCGTGTGGGCTCCCACCCTCGATCGAGTAGAACTTCACATTGTTTCGCCCCAAAAACTCCTTATCCCCATGCAAAAAACGGCAGCGGGTTATTGGACGGCTACAGTGGCAGATATCCCTCCTGGCACTCTTTATAACTACAAACTTGACGGCAAGATCGATCGACCCGATCCGGCTTCCAAATATCAGCCCCAAGGCGTACATTCCCCATCCCAAGTAATCGACGATCGCGCTTTTACTTGGACTGATTCAGGTTGGCAAGGCGTTCCTTTACCGGACACGATAATTTACGAACTGCACGTCGGTACATTTACGCCAGCCGGAACTTTTGAGGCAATTATTCCGCAACTCGATCGACTCAAACAACTGGGAATTAATGCCATCGAAATTATGCCAGTGGCTCAATTTCCGGGCGATCGCAACTGGGGTTACGACGGCGTATATCCCTACGCGGTTCAAAATTCCTACGGCGGCCCGGAAGGCTTTAAAAAACTCATTGATGCCTGCCACCAACAAGGCATTTCCGTAATCCTTGATGTCGTTTACAACCACCTCGGTCCAGAAGGCAATTATCTTCGCGACTTCGGCCCCTACTTTACATCAAAATACGGCTCTATTTGGGGAGATCCCCTCAACTTCGATGACAAATACAGCGATGAAGTGCGCAACTACTTTATTGAAAACGCCGTATACTGGTTTCGAGACTATCACATCGATGCTTTGAGGCTCGACGCAATTCAAGCAATATTTGAAGTAGGCGCGAGGCCGTTTTTGCAAGAACTCGCTGACACCACAGCCGAACTTTCCCAAGAACTAGGAAGGAAACTTTATCTAATTGCAGAAAGTGACTTAAACGATGTCCGAGTCTTGCGATCGAAAGAATTCGGCGGCTTCGGACTCGACGCCCAATGGTGCGACGATTTCCACCACGCACTGCACGCGCTAATTACAGGAGAAAATGACCGTTATTACCAAGATTTCGGCAAGTGCGAACACCTGGAAAAAGCCTTCAAAGAAAGCTTTGTTTATTCAGGACAATACGCCCCTCACCGATTGCGCAAACACGGCAATTCTGCCGCCTCCCAACCCGCCCACCAATTTCTCGTATTTGCCCAAACCCACGATCAAATCGGCAATCGCATTTTGGGAGACAGGCTGTCAAAAATAGTTGACTTTGAAGCATTAAAACTTGCTGCCGGTACTGTCTTAATTTCTCCTTACATTCCGTTTCTATTTATGGGAGAAGAGTACGGAGAAGAAGCACCATTTTTGTACTTTGTTTCCCACTCCGACGAGAACTTAATTGAAGCCATCCGCAAAGACAAACAGCAAGAATTTAAGATTTTTGAAGATCGGGGAGAATTTCAAGATCCCCAAAGTCCTGAAACTTTCCAAAACTGCAAATTAGATTGGGAAAAACAAACCCAAGGGAAACACAAAATCCTCTGGGAATGGCACCAGAATTTAATTCAATTACGGCGGACAATTCCCGCCCTGAAAAAACTTGACAAAAACAGTTTGGAAGTATCCAGCAGCGAAACTGAAAAAATCTTATTTCTCCGTCGCTGGACTGATGACAGCCAGGTATTTTGCATTCTAAACTTCAACAAGCAAGAGGTTGCTTGTTCGCCCGCACTTCCCCAAGGTAATTGGGAAAAGATTTTAGATTCGATCGACACCAAATGGCTGGGTGCAGGTTCGACTTTACCCGAAAAGATAACTTCCGAACAAAAATTGACACAAAAATTGACCGTCCAACCGCAAAGTTTTGCCCTTTATCAATTGCAGTAAACAGTTCGTAGTGAGGACTTCCGCAGGTTCAGAGGACTGAAGTCCTTACTACGAACTAACCTTAATTATCAATTCCCAATTCCCAATTCCCAATTACCACTTCCCCAAATAAAATGAGAATTCCTACTACAACATACCGCATTCAATTTCATGCAGGCTTTAACTTTGAAGCAGCCCAACAAATCCTCAGCTATTTAGAAGAATTAGGAATCACTGACCTTTACGCTTCACCAATATTTAAAGCCAGAAAAGGCAGCACTCACGGCTACGATGTAGTTGACTCTAATCAGCTAAATCCCGAATTAGGAACCTCAGAAAACTTTGAAAAACTTATCGGCGAAATCCAGAAACGCAAAATGGGATGGTTGCAAGATATCGTCCCGAATCACATGGCTTACGATACTCAAAATTTGTTGCTTTTAGACGTACTGGAACACGGGCCGGACTCAGATTATTTCGAGTATTTCGATATTGAATGGAATCACGGTTACGAAAATATCAGGGGGCGAGTATTAGCGCCTCTGTTGGGCAATTTTTACGGCGAATGTTTGGAAAATGGCGAAATTCAACTAAAGTACGGCGAAAACGGGTTGAGCGTCAATTACTACAGCTTAGAATTGCCAGTTAGAATCGAATCCTACATCAAATTTATCGGTCAAAATTTGGGACGTTTAAGCAAGGAATTGGGGAGACGCCACCCGGATTTTATCAAGCTGCTGGGGATGCTTTACATGATTAAAAATGTCCCTACAGAAACCAAAGGTAAGGAAAGGTACGATCAAATAGCCTTTGTCAAAGGCTTGCTGTGGGAACTCAATACTCAAAATCCCACAGTTCAGAAATTTTTTGAGGATAATATCAAGTTTTTCAACGGTGAAAAGGGCAATCCCGAAAGCTTTAATCCGCTGGATAATTTACTATCAGATCAGTTTTACCGCCTTTCTTTCTGGAAAGTAGGTGCCGAAGAAATTAACTACCGGAGATTTTTTACTGTCAACGAACTGATTTCAGTAAAAGTGGAAGAGCTCAAAGTTTTTCTCAAGAACCAAGATCTGATTTTCGATCTGGTTGAAGAGGGAAATTTCACGGGATTGAGAATCGATCACATTGACGGACTTTACGATCCTACGGAATATTTAGAAAGACTGAGAAAGAAAATCGGAGATACTTACATTGCTGTTGAGAAAATCCTCGAACATAAAGAAGATTTGCCCTCTTATTGGCCGATTCAGGGAACCAGCGGCTACGATTTTTTAAACTACGCAAACGGTGTTTTTTGTCGGTGCGATCGCGAACAGCAATTTAGCGACATCTATCACAGATTTACTCGTTTAAACACGCCCTACGAACAGTTATTTCTCGCTAAAAAGACCTTGATTATCGAAAAGAATTTAGCGGGAGATGTAGACAATCTAGCTCAACTTTTAAAAACAATATCCGGTAATTCCCGACAAGGAAATGACTTTACCAGGCGCGGCTTAGAACAAGCACTTTCCGCAGTTTTAGCAAGTTTTCCAGTGTATCGAACCTACATCAATCAAGACGGTTTGCGAGAGTCCGATCGCACTTACGTCAAAGAGGCAATTGCCCAAGCCAAAGAACAAGTACCGCTGCTGCTGAAAGAAATCGATTTCATCGAAAAACTGCTGTTATTAGAAGAAGAAGAAACCGTAACTTCAGAACAAAAAGCCTACCGCCGCCACTTCGTCATGAAGCTGCAGCAACTAACAGGCCCGCTGATGGCAAAAGGCGTTGAAGACACACTTCTATACGTCTACTACCGTCTTTTATCCCTCAACGAAGTCGGAGGAAATCCCAGTCAATTCGGTGTTTCCCTAGCAGATTTTCACGAGTTCAACCAACAGCAGCAACAGGTTTGGCCGCACAAAATGAATGCTACAGCTACCCACGACACCAAACGCGGGGAAGACGTGCGAGCTCGAATTAACATCCTCTCAGAAATTCCCGAAGAATGGGAACAGCAAGTCAAATCTTGGCGAGAAGTAAACTCTGCCAAAAAAGTTAACTTAGTGAATCGCATAGTTCCCGATACTAACGATGAATACTTCTTTTACCAAACTTTAGTCGGCACTTTTCCATTTGAGGGAATTGAAAATACAGATTATATCGATCGCATCAAAAATTATGTCATCAAAGCCGTCCGCGAAGCGAAAGTTCACACTGCTTGGCTGCGGCCGGATAACAAATATGAAGAAGGTTTTATTACCTTTGTCGATCGGGTTTTGGAACCTGGGGAATCAAATCAATTTCTCAAAAAATTTCAGCCTTTCTGCAAAAAAGTAGCCCTCTACGGAATTGGCAATTCTTTATCTCAAACCCTGCTCAAAATTGCATCACCGGGCATTCCCGACATTTATCAAGGAACGGAATTTTGGGATTTGAGTCATGTCGATCCTGACAACCGCCGCCCGGTAGATTTTGAACGCCGGATCGAGGTTTTGCAGGAAATAAAACAGAGATCGGAGGCGGATATTTTGCAACTGATTGAGGAGTTGATAGCAACGCGAGAAGATGCTAGAATTAAACTATTCCTAACCGCCAGACTTCTCGCATCCCGCAAACAGTACCGCGAAGTTTTTGCCCGAGGCAATTACCAGCCACTAACAGTAACTGGCCCTTTTAAAGATAGTATTATTGCTTTTGCCAGAAGCTGGGGAAACACGACAATTATGGCTGTTGCCCCTCGATTTGTGACCAGCGTTGTTGCGCCGGAAGCAATGGCGATCGGCAAAGAAATCTGGGAAGATACGGAGTTAGAATTGCCGCCAGGAATGCCTGTTGTTTGGCAGGATGCGGTGACAAATCAGACGCTAGAAAGTGACGGTACGCTGGAAATTTCTGAAGTCTTGAAATACTTTCCTGCTGCGATGGCGATCGGGCAAAATAGCAATTAAAGAGTCGATCGTATCCCAGGCTAAAGACACAACAATGTTGTGTCCCTACAAGTAATATTTATTTTATCATTTGTAGGGACACGGCACTGCCGTTTCCTTCATCTATTTCTAGCTTTCATTCGCCCCAGAACCGATCAAACCTTGAGCCGCGTTAAATAAATTGATCGGATTTTTCCCATCAGTAATTAACACGCTTTGAATGCCGAGAGACTGCAAAAGTTTAGCCTGCATTTCCGGTCCGGCTTGTGCCATTGCTTTCAAAGTTTCAGGCCCGATAGCCTCTACTTTTTCCCGGAATTCCGCACTGGTAATTTCCGCCATTCGCTGGGCTTTCTCAATTTCTAGAGTGCTTAGGGCTTGTTGGTGGGCTAATTCTGCTTCCTGTCTGGCCCTCATTTGCGCCAATTCTCCCT
>JAAUPF010000179.1 GCA_012034575.1 Richelia sp. CSU_2_1
CAACAATCCCTAGAAAACTTTTTTCAGCGCCGCCATTTAATAGCTTTGCGAGAACTAGCTTTGCGAGAAGTTGCAGACAATGTTGAAGATGATGCAGAAGGTTTCAAAGGTCAATTTTGCAACATTCACGAACGAGTTTTAGTCTGCGTTTCAACTTATCCAAATTCTTTACAACTGCTGCGGCGGGGTGCGAGAATTGCTAGCTACATGAATGCACCTTTTTATGCTTTATTTGTGGACGATCCAGATAGATTTTTAACCAAAGCTGAAAGTTTACACGTTGAAACTTGCGAGAAACTATGTAAAGAATTTCAGGGCCAATTTCTGCGGGTGCAGAGTCCGAATATAGCAAAAGCCATTTCCGATGTAGCTAAACAGTATCGCATTACTCAAATTGTGATTGGCGAAAGCCAGCAATCCCGCTGGAAATTACTGCTGCGGGGTTCTTTGACTCAGCAATTAGTGCGATCGCTCAAACACGTAGATTTGCACATCATCGCTACAGAAAAAGTCAGTTGATAGTTGATAATTAATTGGAAATAGTCATTTTATCAATTACCAATTAATACCGAATTCGAGTTTTGAATCCACGTTATTTATTATTTAACTCAAGCTAACTTTAACTAAAGTCGGTCATTGCTGAATCAAAGAAAATATCCTAGAACAAGAAAGTAGCCCTCACAGTCCCAATCACCACATCAGGATTTTTATTGGTTTGGTTGGGTGCAGTCAGCCAAATAACTCCAGGAGTCAGCAAGATATTATCTGTTATTCGATGAACGTAGAAAGCTTCCACATGAAAAGGAGTCGCGCGACTCGGAATTCGTTTCACGTAATCATCAGTACCAAAACCGCTAAAATTATCAGGAAAACTTTGCGGTGCATCAAAGGGAGAAGGAATTCTCGCTCTAGTTATATGAGGCACAGCACCAACCACAATTCCGCCGAGATTTCCTTCTTTAAAAAGGTCGGGAAAAGCTAAGGAAACTCCATAGGTCAAAATGTCAGCACTGCTGCTGTCAAAACGAGTCTCGAAACGAGTACCGGGGGCGACAGTACCTGAAACACTTTGAGCGTCGGTATAAGCAAACCAAGCATTAACAGCAAATCGGCGAGAAATCCGCCACAATCCTGATACGCCGTAAGAATTGGTTGTGTATTTATCAGCCGGAAAAATTGGGTTATTTGCCAAAGACGTACCCAAATCGTTATTAAAGATATTGCCGTTGGTAAAGTAGCCCCTGTTGTAAATCAATCCTAAAGCAAGATTGCGGCTGGGTCGGAATGTTAATTGCGCTAAAACCGAGTTTTGCCGTCAAACAAACCATTTTGCTCGGCGGAATTTTCCGCATTACCCGCTAAGTAACCAACACTCAGACTTAAGTTTCTATTTAAGTCATAATTCAATCCCAATCCCGCACCGTTGCCAATAGCATAAATCGGATTTCTTTGACCGAAAAGAGATAGAGAACCGGTGCCACCATTATCGTCATCCCAACTGCTAAAAGTTGTCGGTACGTAATCGAAATGTTCGCCACCCCTTGCCATAATTGTAGCGCGCAGATTGGAAGTCACGGAGAATTTATAACTTAAATGGTTTAACCCAAAAGAGTTATTAGCAGACAAAGTACCGATGTCTTGAAAAGTTTGTTGCCCTTCAGGACTTCTGCCAACTCCAGCTTGATCTGCCACAGAAATATATCCTAAAACTGGGTTGGGCCCGTATTCAAATCCTTTAATTCCATCGGGTGCGTTTCTGGCGGGGTGTGCGGAATTGCCGGCGACAAGTCGAATTTTTAAATCGTCTGTTCCTGTAAAGCTAGTATGCAACTCGAGGCGCACGCGGTTAGCAAAAACTGTGCTTTGTTCTTCGGTATCGAAGCGTCTCGATCCTTGCGGTTGTTGAGTAATTGGATCGAGGGGCAGGGCTGGCAATCTAGTTGATACGTTATCTCCTGCTAAAACATCTGTCAGCGCGAAAATAACTTCGCCGTGCAGTTTGGTTGTGGTCGAAAATTGGTTGGCTTCGAGTTCGGCCGTTCTAGCTTCTAAAGCATCTACTCTACCGCGCAGGGTAGCGAGTTCGGCGGCAAATTCTTCTTGCAATCTTTGCAAGGCTGTTAAGTCTTCTTTAGTAGCTAAATTGCCCGTACCGGATCGAATTAGTTCGGTAACTTTATCCAAGCAAGCGTTTAATCCGGCGGCAAATTCGTAGCGAGTCATCGCCCGATTGCCTCGGAATGTACCGTCGGGATAGCCGGCGATGCAGCCGTATCTTTCAACTAGAGATTGCAATGCTTGAAACGCCCAGTCTGTCGGCCTGACATCGGAGAGTTGAGATACTGAAGTAACTTGCTCTATTTGGCTGTTTTCGTCGTTTAAATCGCTGTCGAAATTGCTAGTTTCTAGTGATGTATCTCTGGTTAAATTATTGGGTAATTGGTGGTTGGTTGGTGCAGGTGTTTCTGCTAGTAGTCGATTCGATCGCCCGTCGATTGCTTCGTTGTCAGTTGTATTTCGATCGGCTCGATCGCCCTCGTTTTTATCTAAATCTCTTTGAGGCAAACCGATCGCTTCTGTGTCTGTTTGCGGCGCAGGCTCATTGGAATTTGAAGCTGAGTTAAAATCTGGATCGGCGCTCGATCGACTGTCAATTGTGAGAGAATTTTCGCTGTTTTTAATTGGAGATGCTTCTCGATCGATTGAAAAATTGCTAGACGATGTTTGTACTTCTGTTTGTGCTATTTCTGCTGCCGCGATCGCAGTTGTTTCTGATACTGCTGCTGGAGTTTCTGCTGCTACCAATGGTGCTGCTGTCACAGAAAATCCTGCGGTAGTTGCTAAAATTGCTAAAAATAAATTACACCCGATTTTCGCATTCATTGTTTTTGCCTCTCACACCTAATAATTGAACAAAAAAATACCCCTCACTGGTTTCGCAGCGGCAGTAGCAAGCTTCAATAATTCTTGAAATTTGTTATGTTTGAGATTCCCGAAAACTTTGGCAGTCGGGGCTTTGACATTTTCAAAAATTATTTAAGTCGGTCTTGTTAACTTGCCTTGACAAAACCTGCAACATTCAAGCATGGCAATCGCCAGCAGATTGTCCCGATAAGTTGTGCGATATTCCCAAACCGGTACGCCAACGCGGGGAAATTGCCTCTAGGAAACGCCATTTACAAATTGGCTTGCCCGATTGTTTTTATTGATTTCTGCCTCCTACTGCAACTGCGTCGAGTACAATGATTATCATTATCACAGTTTTGCGCTAAAGTAAAGAACGCCAGCAGGAATGCGTAACAAAAAGAAATGTTTGCGATAGATCTGGCTCGATCGCTAGCTTAGTTGAGTAGTTTAGTCAAGCCGATCGAGCCCGTCAAAAGACAAGGTGTCAAACAAGTTCAAATCCCAACAGCACGAGGGGTGCAATAATTATGGAACCAGAAAATTTCGAGGCAATTTGGTATCGGGCTCTAACTTTGACGGAAAGGATTGCATCTTTGGGTGCGGGTAAAACATTGGTGCAAAATGGATTTGATGCTGCATTGGGCGATCGGCGATTGCGACGCTGGAGAAGTCCATATCCCTTGACAAATCCCACTTATTTTGATAAGCGATTAGCTTTAGATAAAATTTCCGAATCAGAGTTTCGATATATTTTGGGAGAATCTATGGAGGTTTTGGCAAAACGGCATCCCGGTAATCTAATTTGGTTGCAAGAATTGCAGGCAGCTTTTTTGAATTACGATCGATCTAGTTTGAAAAATATTTGGCAAAACAAAGGAGTTTTGCGCGCGATCGCCCCGGCAATCGATCGAGGTTTTCAATACCTGTACAGCGAAATTAAAAAACTAGATAAATTACCAATTGCTGATGATGATAGCATTATTGAATCGCTCCTCTTAGCTTTTTTACCCGAGCGATTGTTCTGGATGTGCGATCGAACAATGATGTTAGAATTTAAGGTAGCGCAATTGCAAGGTTTGCGATCGACAGAAACACCTCAAGAGCAATTTCGCAGTTTTCTCAAACGCTTGGAAAACCCAGACACCTGCATTACCTTATGGCAAGAATATCCAGTTTTAGCCAGACAATTAGTTATTTGCATAAATCAGTGGGTGGAAGTCAGCCTGGAATTTTTCCAACGCTTGCGCGCGGATTGGCAGTTAATTTGCTGGGAATTCAACAAGGGAATTGATGCAGGTTTTTTAGTAGAAATAAATAACAGTGTTAGCGACAGCCACAATGGCGGGCGCTGCGTGATTATTGCTAAATTTAGTTCTGGCTTGCAAGTCGTTTACAAACCGAAACCGCTTGCAGCAGACATTCATTTTCAAGAACTTTTAAAATGGGTCAATAATGTAGGGGCGGTGCCCCCGTGCCCGCCCGGTGATAATGTAGGGGCGGTGCCCCCGTGCCCGTCCCCGCCCGGTGATGATTTAGGGGCAGTTTCTCAACCTCAAAACAACGAACTATTTTTAACATTAAAAATTCTCGATCGGCACGATTACGGCTGGGTAGAATTCATTGCAGCAAAAAGTTGCGAACATCCCCAACAAGTCGAAAACTTTTATTATCGTCTCGGCGGCTACTTAGCTTTACTTTATGCGATTGAAGGCACAGATTTTCATGCCGAAAATACGATCGCAGCAGGCGAACACCCCGTTTTAATAGACTTAGAATCGCTATTCCATCCGCGCGCCAATGCCCCGGATTCGCCTAATGCAAAGCTGCCGGCACGCCAGAAGATTAGTCAATCTGTTTTGCGGGTGGGATTGTTACCGAAACTAGAATTAGCAAGCCGCAAAGAGCGAGGATTTGATGTCAGCGCGATCGGCGGTAATTACGCTCAAATTTATTCCCCAAAAATGCCAAATATAGCAGATTTTAGTAGGAATGAAATCCAGCAGCAAAACGATCGGCAAGCAATCGGTGACAATCAGCCTCGTTTAAATGGGGAAGCGGTGAATGTGTTAGATTATCAAGATGCGATCGCCCGAGGATTTACCGATATTTATCGCTCGATAGTGCAACACCGCGATGAATTTTGCGAGTTTTTAAATTGCTTTGCTGGCGATGAAGTGCGCGTTATCTTGCGAGAAACTCGGAGTTACGGATTGTTGCTGCGAGAAAGTTTCCATCCCGATGTTTTGCGCGATGCTTTAGATCGCGATCGCCTGTTCGATCGATTGTGGGTTGAAGTGCCTACTTTTCCTTATTTAGCAGCAGCAATTAATGCAGAAAAAACAACTTTATGGCAAGGAGATATCCCTAAATTCTTGACTCGCCCCAATTCCCGCAATTTATGGCTGGAAAACGGCGAATGTATCCCCGATTTTTTCGATCGAACCGGGTTGGAATTAGTGAGAAATCGCCTGCTAGAATTTAATGAAGCAGATTTATCGCAGCAACTCTGGTTAATTCGCACTTCTCTGACAGCGATGGCGGCGATCGCGCAACCGCAAAAGTCGCCAACCTATGCAGTACCAAAACCCGATAAAGCGCCCGATCGAAAGACTGCTAATGCAGCTTATTTGCAAGCTGCTATTGCTGTTGCTGACAGATTAGAATCTTTGGCTATTTGTCAGGGTGACTTTGCTGGTTGGATTGCGCCTGTATTTGCGGGAAATCATCGCTGGACCGTTCATACTTTAGGGTGGGATTTGTTTGATGGGATGCCCGGTATAGCGATATTTTTAGCTTATTTGGGAGCAATTGTTGGAGACGATCGCTACAGCAAGCTAGCAAATTCAGCCTTGCGATCGATCCTGCATCAAGTCAAGTATGAAGGCTATTTAATCAATTCTATTGGAGCTTTTAATGGATGGGCGGGCTTGATTTATACTTTTACTCATTTAGGCAGATTGTGGCAACAACCGGAATTGATATCTCAAGCAGTTATCTGGGCCCAAAAACTACCGCCATTAATTGAAAAAGACGAGCAACTAGATATTATTGGCGGTGCGGCGGGCTGCATTCATGTTTTGAGTGGTTTATATCAATATGTTGGCGACGATCGCCTGAAAATTGCTGCCATTAAATGCGGCGATCGCCTGTTAAAAACTGCTCGATCGATGCCGCAAGGAATCGGTTGGATTACCTTGCCAGAATGCCAGCCACTAACGGGATTTTCTCACGGCGCTGCGGGAATTTCTCGGGCTTTATTCGAGCTAGCAGCATTCAGCGGAGAACAGCGTTTTCAGGAAGCAGCAATCGGGGCAATCGATTACGAAAGAAGTTTGTTTTCGCAGCAAATGAAAAATTGGCCGGATTTGCGATTTGAATGGGGCGATCGGGTATTATTTGGATTGGGTTGGAGTCACGGCGCGCCGGGAATTGGCATGGCGCGATCGCATTCGCTAAAGTATTTTGAAGATGCAGAAATTCGGGTGGAAATAGAGACAGCAATGGCAACTGCGATCGCGAGGGGATTCGGTTACAATCATTCTTTGTGCAACGGCGATCTTGGCAATTTAGAGTTTCTCGATGACTGTCGGGAAATGTTGGGTATTTGTCAAGATGCAGATGTTGGCAAAATTGCAGCAGGCGTACTAAAAAGTATTGCAAAAAATGGCTGGATTTGCGATGTACCGATGGAGGTTGAAAATTTAGGTTTGATGACAGGTTTGGCGGGAATTGGTTATGGTTTTTTGAGGCTGGCTGCGCGCGATCGCGTTCCTTCTATCCTATTACTTTCACCACCATTGTGACTGATATAGCGATCGTAAATAATTTGTAAATTTCTTACTCCCTCCCCTTACCAAGGGGAGGGTTGGGGTGGGGTGAAAAACTTTTACAAATGATTTAGGAATGGTATATTTTACGATCGATACCAATAACTACCAATAACCTCAAAACAATGACTGATGACTAATGACTTTTTATGAAATATCCGGTAGTTTTGCAGCATAATGAAGAAGATTGCGGGGCAGCTTGCTTAGTCGCGATCGCCAAATATTACGGGCGGCTTTTTCCCTCAGCCGCGCTCGATCTGTATCGGGTACGGGAGCATTAGGAACCACATTACTTAACCTCAAACAAGGTGCTAAAACCCTGGGATTTGATGCGCGAGGCGTGAAAGCTTCCCTGGAATTAATCGATAAAAAAGTTGTAACTTTACCGGGAATTATTCATTGGAAAGGATTTCACTGGGTAGTTTTGTACGGGCGCAAAGGCAATAAATATGTCATCGCAGATCCGGGTTTTGGTATTCGCTACGTATCTCAAAAAGAGTTAGTCGAATCCTGGAAAATGGCGTCATGTTGCTCTTAGAGCCTCGCCCTAACTTTCAACAGCAAGATGATGATAGAAATGAAGTTAGTAGCGTGCAGCGTTTCTGGCAGCGTTTCTGGAATTACCAGCACATTCTTGCTGAAGCTTTATCGATCAATTTAGTGTTAGGTTTGCTGTCTCTGGCAGCTCCATTTTTACTGCAAATTCTCACTGATGACGTGCTAGTTAGAGGCGATATTCAACTTCTTAATGCCGTGGTAATTGCCGTACTGTTGATGAATTTAGTTAGCAGCAGTTTAAAGTTCGTGCAGTTAAACTTAGTCACTCATTTTGCCCAAAGATTGCAATTAGATTTAATTTTAGAATTTGGCAGAACAATTCTCGGTTTGCCGCTTACCTATTACGAATCGCACCGCAGCGGGGAAATTGCTAGTCGCTTGCGAGATATCGAACAAGTCAATCAAATTGTATCGCAAGCTTTGATTTTGCTGCCCAGCCAATTTTTTGTCGCTGTAATTTCTATTTGTTTGATGCTGTTTTACAGCCCCCAGCTACTGGCAGTTACTCTGGCAATTGGTGGCGCAACGACTGTCTCGACAATCGTTTTATTGCCCAAACTCAAGCAAAATATTACCAATTCCTTAGTAGTAGCTGCGGAAAATACTGCTTTATTAGTTGAACTTTTAAAGGCGCGATCGTCATTAAAGCAAAAAATGCAGCGCCGGAATTTTGGGAAGAATTTCAAGTTAGATACGGGCGGCAAGCTCGTTTAACTTTTGATACGAGTCAGATTGCGATTATTAATAATATATTTTCCGGTTTGCTATCTAGCGGTGGTGAGATAATTTTGCTGTGGTTTGGCAGCAATTTGGTTTTTACCAGGGAATTAACTATCGGGCAATTATTAGCTGTAAGTACCCTGAATAAAAACTTTTTGCTATTCATTGTAGCAGCGATCGGCTTTGTCAATCAATTAGCTTTTACTCGATCGGCTGTTGAAAGGTTGACTGATGTAATTGATTCTACCCTGGAAATATCAGAAAATAATCCCAAACCTGCTGTCACAATTAGCGGTACTGCGGATATTAATTGCAGCAATCTCAACTTTCAACACGCAGGAAGAGTAGAGTTACTAGAAAATTTTTCCCTCACGATACCCGGAGGCAAAGTTATTGCCTTAATTGGCAAATCCGGATGCGGGAAAAGCACCTTGGCAAAAATTATTGCTAGTTTGTATCAGCCGCAATCTGGGAATATTTCGATCGGGGATTATAATTTACAAGATCTCGCTCTCGATTGCATCAGACAACAAATTGTCATTATTCCCCAAGACGGTCATTTTTGGACGCGATCGATTATTGATAACCTGCGTTTGGGAAATTCTCATGTAGGTTTCGAGGAAATAGTCAAAGCTTGTCAGATCGCTAAAGCCGATGAATTCATTAGTAAGCTTCCCAGCAAATATCAAACTATTTTAGGAGAATTGGGGGCTAATCTTTCGGGGGGACAGCGACAAAGACTGGCGATCGCATTGGGAATTGTTACCGATCCTCCTGTTTTAATTTTAGATGAATCTACTGCCAATCTCGATCCGGTTAGCGAAGCCGAAGTGCTCGATCGATTGCTTTCTCACCGCCAAGGAAAAACCACTATTCTCATCAGTCACCGTCCCCGAGTGATTAATCAAGCAGATTGGATTATTTTTTTAGAAAACGGACGGGTAAAACTCCAAGGAACTATAACGGAACTTCGCTCTCAAGCAGGGGACCATTTGGATTTTTTAAATCCTTAAATTTACATAAATTAATATGACGTTTTGTCATACATGAATATTTAATAAAACCTCTCGCTTTCTAGTTGTATGAATACTATATATGATTGTTAGGAGTTTTGATAGGAAATTGCAATAATAATCATTCTCACAACATGATATAGTTGCTGCATGGCAAAAAGCCAACTAAAACTATCCAGAAAATGGAGGTAAAAAATGTCAAATATAGATATCATCCGGGCGTGGAAGGATGAAGACTATCGCGACAGCTTAACCGACGAAGAAAAAGCCCAATTGCCCGAAAATCCAGCGGGATTAATCGAACTAACAGATGAAGATATGTCATCTGTATCTGGCGGTTGTTCTTGCGGGACAAGTCGTTGCAGTTCCTGGGTTCACCATTTCGGTGGCGTAGCTGAAGACATTACCCTTGCATAGATATTTCTCCAGCTTTTTTAACACTCATCCCAAAGTTACATCGATTTAGAAGTTGACCCCAAGAGCGATCGCTTTTAGGGTCATTCCTCATAGATATATAGGATTTGGTAATGGGTAATAGGTAATCGGTAATGGGTAATCGGTAATTGGTAATCGATCATTAATCTTCCCTCTTCCTTCTTCCTTCTTCCTTTTCCTTCTTCCTTCTTCATGAACGACTCTAATGAAACTTTTTGCCAACAGCCAAAAGCACGGATTTTCTGCCGCCAATTAATCCGTGGATGGCTGTAGGCGGACTCTTTCAAATCGCTGCCGTAGGAATTGCTTTTACCCTAGCAGCAGTTATCAAATATAATGTTACTGTAAGAGCTCCTGCTAATGTCCGGCCTGCGGGAGAAGTGCGGATCGTCCAAGCCGCAATATCCGGTACGGTAGAAAGCATTAAAGTCAAAGAAAATCAATTCGTAAAACAGGGAAGCGCGATCGCGATTCTCGACGATTCTGCCCTGCAAACCCAAAAAGTAAATTACAATTAAACATCGGACAGCTCAAACTGCAATTAGCTCAAATAGCAGCTCAAATTCGCGCTTTAGACACTCAGAAATTAGCAGAAATCGATCGGGCTAATCGTGCTGTCACTGCTGCTGAAGCTGAACTAATCCGCCGCCAGCGCGATTATCAAGACAAACAGCAAAATAGCACTGCTGAAGTAGACGAAGCCGAGGCAAATTTAAGGTTAGCTCAAAAAGAATTGCAAAAAGCTCGCGCAGATTTCAAATCGAGCGAAGCAAATTTAAGATCGAATCAGGCTGCACTAACAGCAGCAATCTCGAAGTGGAACAGATATCAACCGTTGGAAGAAACAGGGGCTTTAGCTCAGGATCAGCTAGATGAAGCACAATTAGCAGTCAAGCAGCAAGAACAAGCAGTAGCAGCTCAAAAAGCAGCTATTGAAGCTCAAAAACAAACGATCGAGCGCCAACAACAAGCAATTGAAGCAGCAAAAGCCAGATTGCAGCGATCTAAAACTGCCCTCAATCCTAGCAGTGCAGAAATTGCGATCGCCCTGGAAAGCATCGCTAGAGAAAAAGCAGCCGGAGCATCAACAATTGCCATATTAAATAGAGAAAAAGAAGCTTTAATCCAGCAAAAAATAGAGATTGGCAAACAACTCGATCGGGATGTTAAAGAACTTCAACAAATCGAAACTGAAATCGCAAAAACCGTCATTCGAGCAACCGCAGACGGCACGATTCTCAAACTAGAATTACGAAATTCAGGGCAAGTAGTAAATGCTACAGAAGCGATCGCCCAAATTGCCCCTAAAAAAGCTCCTGCTGTCATCATCGCCCGCGTCGCAGCCCGAGATATCGGCAAAGTGCAAATCTGCCAGCAAAAAAGCGTTGCAGGCTGCCAGCAAGGCAAAGTAAAACTGCGAATTTCCGCCTATCCCTATCCCGACTACGGCACTCTCAAAGCCGCTATTAGGTCGATCGCACCTGATGCTACAACTGCAATTTCTCAACCTGCTAATATTAGCTCGGAAACAGCTCACTATCAAGTAACAATCGAACCAGAAAACACCTATTTAGTAAAAGATAATATCCAATATCCCCTGCAACCGGGAATGGAAGTAACAGCAGATATTATCTCTAAAGAAGAGACAGTATTAACCTTTATTTTAAGAAAAGCCAGGTTAATTGCAGACTTATGAGTAGTTGGTAATTGGTAATTGGTATAATTAGTCATCAGTCATCTGTCATCTGTCAACTCTCAACTGTCAACTCAAAACTCCCAAACAACTCGCCAATAACTCAAAACTCTCCCACTTCCTCAAAACTCAAAACTCCCAAACAACTCTCAACTATTTACCCAGTGATTGCAGGATTGTAGCCCAAACCCGAAACAAAAACTTTGACAACCGAAATTTTAAACGGATCTCGCGTTAGATTGACGCGAAAAATATTTTGATAGCCCGCAGACTCCAGACTTTGCAAAACATAAGTATAATCTTCGCTCAAATTATCTCCCGCCATACTTTTCAGATTTCGCCAATTTGCAGTCGCTGCCAAACGATCGAAAAATTATAAATTTTATAATAAGTATTAGCACGTTCATGAGGAAGTTCCTCCGCCAATTCCTCACTCACGCCATAGATGAAAGTCAAGCGAGATTGAACAGCCTCAGTAATCGCCCTCGCAGCAGCAACACCGACACTAAGATGAGTGCCGTAACCCATATTAACCATTATCGCAGGATGCAGGGGCTTTTTATCTAAGATAATTGCCCAAAAAGTATTAACAGCTATGCAGCTTTTTACCCACAGCAATACTAACTTAAAATTAGCTAACTGCAATCGATCGATCGCACCTAATACTGCTGCATCTTCTACTGTATCTAGGTCAATAACTTGACAGCCATTGATGCTTAAACGACCGTTAATGCTGAGACGGGAAATAGCATCTCTTTCAATTAATTCATACAGTCCGTGCAGCGTAGCTTCTACAATATGATTGCCGCTAGCTAAACCGTTGGAAGAAAAACTGTACAGCGACGGCGAACAAATACAAGCAGCACTAGCCGGAATCAAAACTTCCGCATTTGTTGATAAATTTTCTGCTGCTATCCAGTCAATTACAAAATCCGGGCTGAAAAAGTTTTGAGAAAAATATAGAGGTAATATTTCCGGTTGAATTACTGTTTTTCCACTTTGACGCAGGCAACTCAAAGTGTCGGTTGTTAATAAATCCAACTGAGGGTTTTCATAATGAAAAACTTCAATTGCTTCCATCAGTGCAGAAACCTTTGCAGCCACAGCAATTAACCCTTTTCCTTGGTGAACTTGTACCATGCGCCCGCCCGGTTTAATAGAACAGTAAACAGGAATTCCAATCCTGTCTAAACCAGTAATATCGGCACAGCGAGTAATTCCCATTGCCGCTAAATAAGGTTGAATGTTTGCCAGAGTTTGTTCCGGTGAAATCAGTCTGTGCGTGCCGCTAATGTATTGTTTGTTTAATAAGTCCATAGCTGTTTTTACAGTATTTTAGTCAAGCTGATAAATTTGATGCTGGCAGGTTTAATGAATTGATGTTTTTATTTTTAAGACTTACCCAATTATTCTATATTTAGGGTGCGCAGTGCGCACCTTACCGTTTGGATATTTATCAAATCTTCTCTCTGTTTTGAATTATTTGCGCTGCTTTCCCAGTAATTTGCAATTCTCTAAACAAGGCTATAGGAAAACTCCAAGGTATGCCAAAATAGTTAGGCCCTTGTTTGACAATCCAGTCTGCCAACTCTTTTGGTGCGATCGAACTTGTCTTATCTATATTTTGCGGATAAACGCCATTGCATTTTGCCCATTCTAAAATCAAGTATTTTGATAATAAACTTTCTCGGTTATCTGGCGATTCAACACTATTCGCACTCGCACGATCGCCCGTTAGTTCTGTTTCAATTATATCGCTTAATTGTAATTTTCTATCGCTGGTAATTTGCCAACTTTCATCTATAATAAGATCGGCGAATGTTTGTTTGGCAATCCAATTAATTAAGAGCGATCGCGCAATAAATGTCTGTAGCTGCTGCGAGTTAAACCATTAGATTGCAGCCATTCTTCACTGTCAATTATATTATATGCTGTTTGCCAATCTTCGATCGACTCATTTAAACTTTCCTCCGGCACGGAAACACCATTTTGTTGAGCCCATTCGCGAAGGAAACAATGTTTTGACAAAGTTTCCCGCAGGGGAGCGATCGAATCAGCATCCTCGATCGCTGCTTGTAAAAGTTGCGATCCCGTAACGATATCCTGCGCAGTAACAAACCCAATCATTGCCAGTTGTTTTGTCTGAATTTCCGGCGTTGGTGGCAAAAAATTATATTGCAACTGCGGAGATAAAATCTCTTGACTTCTGGCTTTCCAAGTTAGTATTTTAATAGCATCAATCTTTTTTAAATCGACCCGTTTTGTCAGCAAACAAGTTGCCAAACGCTCTCGATCGAACTCAGAAAAACCTCGAACAACAGGACTGTTTAATAACTGCTCAAAAGAGCGATCGGCATAATACAACTGCTTAATATAAGCGATCGCCCCCTCAGATAGATCGGCAGTCAAACAATTATTTTTAACAGCATCTAGCAAAGTATAGCGAATATTAACCAGCGGTTCTGAAAGCGGAGCAAAATTATCAGATTCTGAGGAATATCGCAGCGCTACCTCATCATCGCCGTCAATAATTCCATCTCGATACCATTCAAAAATAGTTCCCAAACCCATCATGCCAAAAGCTTGCAATTCAGCCGCTCTCAACGCCCCAATTCCCGACGCACCGCAGACAGCAATACCTCGATCGATCGCCTCCAAAATTTCCCGATGCCAAACAGGCCTCGCACCGTGCAACACTCCATCAATTATAATAATAGTTTTAACACCCGAAGCAATAATTCGGTAAATATCTCCCTTTTTTACAGGCGGATAGTAATCGGCATCAAGAATTTGCCTAGCTTCATCCTTATGCAGAGAAGGACCGAGAAATACAGCAGTAGATTTAAATAATTTCATGAGCGATCGAACAGTTTTAACTTTCTCGCGAATCCTTCGACCTTCGAGATTTTCGGCTCTATCTCGCGTTCCATTCGCCAGAAGATTAGTTCGCAGTGAGGACTTCATTTCGCTCTATTTTCAGGACTTCAGTCCTCACTACGAGCCGTTTTTGTTAGGGCGATCGATCCCAAACCTAGAAAGTAAATGTCGTTCTCAGCACCCCGATCACCAAATCGGAATTATCATTATTGTGGTCGGGAGCAGTCAGCCAAATCACACCCGGAGTAATTGAAATATTGTCGCTCAACTTAAACTGATAGAAAGCTTCAATGTGCAGCGAAGTATCCTTATCCTCCGGCAAAGTCCGATTAGTAGAACTCGTCACCCGCGGCTCCATACCTACCAGAATTCCCGCAACATTTCCCTCTTTCAACAAATCGGGAAAAGCCAAAGTAACCGCCCAGTTCCAGATTTTTTGATCTCCCCGCTGCACGGAACCCGTCGGAGTAACTAAGTTGGATAAAATGCGCTGGTTGGTGTAACCCACCCAACCTCCGAGAGCAAGTCCCCGGCTCAATTTCACCGAAGCTTGCAAGCCGTAGGAATTGCTAGATGTATTGAGGTTATCTTCAGTATCGAGTCCAAAAGAACCGAGACGCACCGGGAAATT
>JAAUPF010000180.1 GCA_012034575.1 Richelia sp. CSU_2_1
CAGTCACCTATTTAGTGGAGCATCATAAAATGTTGGGTCTGATTAAACAAGAGCGAAAGCGGCATCGGGACAATGCCGCGATCGAACAAGAAATTTGGGAGTCAACAGCTTAAGTTGACACCAATGGGCACTGCCGTGTCCCTACCCCGATTAATTGTAGGGAAACGGCACTGCCACCTCCTGACTGTGGGTAATATTAATTCTGTGTCATACGAACCGTTGAATAAACCGTTACTTGACTGCGAGAGATTCTGTCAATCCGTAAATCAGAGATGCGATCGACAAATTACCTATTCTGCTTCTTAGAAATATTTGCCAGCGAAGGCGGTATTCAATCCTACGTTAAAGACATCCTGAAAGCTTATGTGTCAATAACCGCAGAGACAAAGGAGCCACAGCAAGCTGAAGTTTTGCTGTTGCGAGATTCTCCAGACTGCAACAATCCCTTCGAGTCAAAAAATCTGAAATTTTATTACCTCAAAACCGAGAATCGCTGGTTTGGCCGTCTTAAGTTTGCTGCAATATTACTAACACGCTTGCTGGAAAAACGACCTCAGCGGGTTTTTTGCGGTCACATCAAACTCGCACCGCTGATTAAAACTTTGTGCCAACTCTTGGGAATCCCCTATACGATTTTAACTTACGGCAAGGAAGTCTGGGAACCGCTTGCTCTGAAAGATCGAGCAGTAATGAGACAAGCTGACAGTATTTGGACTATTAGCAGGTACACACGCGATCGCACTTGCAAAATTAACAACTTAAATCCCGAAAAATTCCAGATAGTACCTTGTGTGGTAGATGGTAATCTATTTGCGATCGAACCAAAGCCACAACATTTATTAACAAAATACAATCTGAGTGATGCTAAAATATTGATAACAGTCGCTAGATTGCGATCGACCGATATTTACAAAGGCGTCGATGTCACAATTCAAGCTTTGCCACAAATAGCCAAAACTTTTGAGAATGTGAAATACTTAGTTATTGGCAGAGGCGACGATCGATCGAGATTAGAGAAACTGGCGGCAGATTTGGGAGTTGCCGAAAGAGTCATATTTGCAGGTTTTGTACCGACAGAAAATTTAGCAGCACATTACCAGTTGGCAGATGCTTACGTGATGCCTTCCCAAGAAGGATTTGGCATAGTTTATTTAGAAGCGCTGGCTTGCGGAATACCCGTACTCGCGGGGGATGCCGATGGCTCGGCAGACCCGCTGCAAGATGGTAAACTAGGGTGGCGAGTTCCTCACCGAGACTCCGAATCAGTAGCGGTTGCTTGCATCGAAATGCTGAAGGGGGAAGATAGAAGGTGCGATCGCAACTGGTTAAGGGAACAAACCCTGGCAGCGTTCAGTTTTCAATCCCTTTGTCAATCTCTAGTAGGGCTTTTTCGGATATCTCGCCCAGATTAACTTATAGCAGATTCCACGTTTATGAACTACACCCGCCTATCGTTCTTTGAACACCGTAGGGACACTTCATAAATCTGGAATACGCTGTATAGAGTAGAGAGCGGTTTTTAGATGTACTATGGAAAGATTAACTCAAACACTACGCTGAATTTATTGGTTAAGATATAACTATGCCTACCTGCAAAGACACCTAAGGAGACCACTGTGAACCAAGGCACCCCCAAAATCTCTTTAAAGCTACCCGCTGTTAGCAATTGGCTGGTACTGCTTGGCATCGCGTGCCTGTTGGTCTCAATTGGTTTGGGTTGGGTAGTGAAATCGATTTTGATTGTATTCGGTTTTTTGCTGCTGACGCCTGTGGTGGCATTTTTCGGACTCCAGTGGTGGCTGAAACGCAACTTAATTGAAGACAATTGTCCAGTCTGTCAACACGAATTTACAGCTTTAAATCAAACTCAGTTTCAGTGTCCCAACTGCGGCGAACCACTGAAAATAGAACAAGGTCATTTTAACCGCTTGACGCCGCCCGGTACGATCGATGTTACCGCTGTTGAAGTATCATCGGTTCAACAGTTGGAAGATTAATTCTAATTTCCAATTTCCAAAATTACTTTTCCAAACGTACAGCATACCACTGCAAAAACTGTCCGGGCCCGACATCTAATTCATAATAAGTATCAATTAAATACTTAGCTTGAGCTTCCACCGAAGAAATTTTTTGCACATCCTGCGGCAAATCTTCTTGTACAGAAGCTAAAACAGCTTTCAACTTTTCCAACAGTTCGGCTACCGTCAAAAACTGCTCTGGTTGGTTTGTTTCTAACACTACAAATGTGTCTTCGTCATACAGTGACATAGTTTCAGATGTTGAGATTAATTATTTCTAAAGTTTTGTACAGTTAAGCGATCGAACTATAAAGTCTTATTGAGAGCTGCAAGCCCGTTGAGCGATCGTGTTACAATTAAACACCGTCAGAATTCCTATCGGATTACCGTTATTAACTTAGTCGTTAACCGAGCCTATCCAGCACTTCTGAGGAAATTTGTCAAGTCCAAATTTGTCAACTGTCAGATTGTCAAGAAATATTCGATCGATCCTTATCTAATAATAACGGACACTATACATTACCAATGACTACATCTTCCACTTCAGCGCCTGCGGCGCGCAAACCCTCTAAAGCAGAAGGTCTCAAAGAACGCAGCAACTATTTGCGAGAACCCGTTGCGACTGAACTGTTACAAGAAACTACCCACTTCACCGAAGAAGGGATTCAGATTCTCAAATTTCACGGCTCGTACCAGCAAGACAACCGCGACAATCGGATTAAAGGTCAAGAAAAAGACTATCAGTTCATGCTCCGCACCCGCAATCCCGGCGGGTTCGTTCCGCCACAGCTATACCTGACGTTAGACAAGCTATCTGAAGAATACGGCAACCATACGCTCCGCGTCACGACGCGCCAAGGCTTCCAAGTTCACGGCGTATTGAAGAAAAATCTTAAAGCAGTGTTTTCCTCAATTATTAAAAATATGGGGTCAACCTTGGGAGCTTGCGGCGACTTGAACCGCAACGTCATGGCACCGCCAGCACCGTACAAAAATCGCCCAGAATACCAGTATGCCCTGCAATATGCCAATAATGTTGCGGATTTGCTGACACCGCAAACGGGGGCTTATTATGAAATTTGGCTGGATGGGGAAAAGGCTGTCTCGGCTGAAGAAGACCCCGCTGTAAAAGCTGCCAGACAGTCAAACGGCAACGGCACAACATTTCACGACAAAGAAGAACCGATTTACGGCCAGCATTATATGCCGCGGAAGTTCAAATGTTCCGTGACAGTGCCGGGAGACAATTCGGTTGATTTGTACTCTCAGGATTTGAGTTTGGTAGTATTTACCAATGAAGCTGGGGAATTGCAAGGTTTTAACGTGTTTGCCGGTGGCGGTTTGGGCCGCACTCACAATAAAGAAGAAACTTTTGCGCGGGTTGCTGATGAGATTTGCTATGTTGCCAAGGATGATGTTTACGATTTGGTCAAGGCAATTGTAGCAACTCAAAGAGATTATGGCGATCGTACCGACAGAAGACACGCGCGGTTGAAGTACCTGATTAACGACAAAGGTGTAGAGTGGTTCCGCGAACAAGTGGCCGAGTATTTTGGCAAGCCGCTAGCACCATTTAAACCGCTACCTGAGTGGAAGTATTTCGATTTCTTGGGGTGGCACGAACAAGGTGACGGCAAACTGTTCGTGGGCATTTCGGTAGAAAACGGCCGGATTAAGGATGAAGGTTCGTTTCAGCTAAAAACAGCTTTGCGGGAAATCGTGCAAAAACACAGCTTGCCGATGTTGGTGACACCGCACCAAAACGTCTTGATTTACGATATTTCGCCAGATATCAAACAGGAAATTCAAGGAATTCTCTCGCGCTGTGGCATTCAGTCAGAAACTGCGATCGACCCCTTAGTCCGCTATGCTATGGCTTGTCCGGCAATGCCAACTTGCGGGCTGGCGATTACCGAATCTGAGCGCGTGATTCCGAGCATTTTAGAGCGAATTCGGGTGCTTTTGACCAAAGTTGGCTTAGAAAACGAACATTTTGTGGTGCGGATGACGGGTTGCCCCAATGGATGCGCCCGCCCTTATATGGCAGAATTGGGGTTTGTCGGGAGTTCGCCAGAATCTTACCAGATTTGGCTGGGTGGTTCTCCCAATCAAACGCGGCTGGCAAAACCAATTGAGGAAAAGCTGCACGTCAAGGATTTTGAAGCTTTTCTGGAGCCGATTTTTGTTTATTTTAAGCAAAAACGGCAACCGAGTGAGAGTTTTGGCAATTTTTGCGATCGCGTCGGGTTAGAATCTATCCGTCAATTTGTAACCAACTACCAATCTACTTCCTCGATGACAACTGAGATTAATGAATTAGAAGTTACACCTAGTAACGATGATGAGAATGAGACAGCCCCTGCTGGTGGCAAAGTCCGCCGTCGAATTAGCGTTCGCGATGAAATTTACAATGAGCTCAAAGAAGAAGCAGCCCGCCAGGGCAAGCCAATCACCCAGTTAGCTACAGAGGCGATTTCAACTTATTTGAAGAAGATTAAGGAGGAAGGATAAGCGGATTTTCGATTTTCGATTTTGGATCGCATCACATAAACCTCACACAAAATTAATATAAGGGCAAAGCATTTGCAGAATAAAACTTGGATTTGCAAGATAAATCTGGTTACAAATGCTTTGCCTTTATTATTGATATAGACTTGATTTGTTTGTAATAACGAACAATCTAAAATTCAATGCCTCAATTACAAAGATTAGCAATTAATCCCACCCAAATTTGCGATCGCATCATTAACTTAACCGCCGAACAACAGCATTATTTACATCGAGTGTTGCGGTTGAATCAGGGCGATCGATTTATTGCGATCGACGGTCGAGGGCATTGGTGGTTAGCAGTCCTAGAAGCCCAGGAAACAGAGTTATTTGCCTCAATAACAGAGGAGATTTCTGTTAATAGGGAGCTTCCGGTTGAGGTGACTTTGATGGCGGCATTGCCCAAAGGAAACGGGTTTGACGAGGTTGTCAGACAGGCGACGGAGTTGTGTGTGACAAGTATTGTGCCAGTGACGAGCGATCGCACTTTGTTGAAACCGAGTCCTCAAAAAGTCGATCGATGGAGGCGGATTGCTGCGGAGGCGGCGGAACAGTCGGAACGTCAAATTGTGCCGACTATTTGGGAGCCAATTTCGTTTGATTTGGCTGTGAAAGATTGCACCCAAAAATATCGATATATTGGTGTGGCTCGCGGGGATAATCGGCATTTGTGGGATTGTTTGATGGGCACGGGGAGGGCGGGCACGGGGGCACCGCCCCTACGAATGGGGGAGGAAGAAAAGGGAGAATTATCGATCGCGCTCGCTATTGGGCCGGAGGGTGGATGGACTGAGGATGAGGTGAAAAGGGCGATCGAACTTGGTTTTGAGCCTGTTTCTTTGGGTAATAGAATCCTCAGGGCGGTGACTGCTCCGATTGTGGCTTTATCGTTAATTGGCGCTGCATTTGAGAAGTGCTAATATCATAAGACTTATGCACGGGTGGTCAGAAACCGGGTTTTTTTGCGAGAATAATTCGTTATAGGTCACAGAAACGACAAAAACCCGGTTTCTTGGGTTGTAATGCGTAATTCCCGATCGCACCAGCACCAAAAATTCATAAAATAGGACAGTGGAGAGTCAATGAAAATAGGTTTGAAGAAAGGTCGAGCGCTCTTTTGGTCGATCGCGCTTTTAGCAATTGGTACAACATCAGTTTTTGCACAATCTGAAAGCTCTGTAAATGCTCAACAACTTAATTGCGATCGCCCTCAAGGAGATGTAGAAGTTAGAGCTTGTATTCGGTTGAGGTATGAAATCGCAGACCAAAAACTAAATGAGGTTTACAAACAACTAATGGCTAAGTTGAGCAAAGAAGAGCGATCGATCCTTTCGGAAGCACAATTAGGGTGGATTCAGCAGCGAGATAAAACCTGCGAATTTGAAGTGTATCAAAATCGTGGCGGTACGGGTTATCAAGGTTTTTTGAACGAATGTTTGGGGCGATCGACTAAACAACGCACAGCCGAATTAGAGAAATATTTACAGAGATAAAGTTAGTAAGGTGCGTCGCTATGAGATTGTCACTCCCAATTGAGGATTTTTGAAGGCGACGCACCCTACGGATTAGTAATATGCAACTGTCAACTGTCAACTGTCAACTGTTATAGTTGGCAACTCATATCCCCAGATAGTTGACTGAAACGCGCATTTTCTCGGTAGTCTACCGGACAGTCAATCACGCAAGGGACATCTTGAGCAAGGGCTTCTTTTAGTATGGGAATTAAATCAGTTGCAGCTTCAACGCGATAGCCTTTTAACCCCATACTTTCGGCAAATTTCACAAAGTCGGGATTGCCAAATTTGATGAAATGTGAATGACCAAAGTGATCTTCCTGCTTCCATTCAATTAACCCGTAACCGCCGTCGTTAAAGATGAGCGTAACAAAGTTTGTACCGACTCGCAAAGCGGTTTCTAATTCTTGGCAATTCATCATAAAACCGCCGTCGCCAGTGGCTGCTACTACTTTGCGATCGGGATAAACCAATTTCGCTGCTACCGCCCCCGGAATCGCAATTCCCATCGCCGCAAAACCATTAGAAATTAAACAAGTATTCGGGCGATCGCAATGATAGTGCCGCGCGATCCACATTTTGTGAGCTCCCACGTCAGATATCACAATATCATCAGGCCCCATTACTTGTCGCAAATCGTAAATCAGTTTTTGAGGCTTAATCGGAAAGCCATCATCGCTAGCATATTGTTCGTATCCCGCACGAATATCTGCCCGCAATTGCTTAGCAAAAGGGTCGGATTTTCCGCCTCGATCGGCTCGCTGTAAAATTTCATTAAGCGAGTCAGAAATATCTCCTACAACTTCTACAATAGGAATGTAACTGCTATCGATTTCCGCTGGCAAAGCTCCTATATGAATAATCGGAATTGTACTCTCAGGATTCCACTTTTTCGGGGAATACTCAATCAAATCGTAGCCAACAGCAATCACTAAATCTGTTTCTTCAAAGGCACAACTAATGTAATCCCGCTTTTGCAATCCCGTTGTCCAAAGTGCCAAAGGATGAGTGTAAGGAATTACACCTTTACCCATGAAAGTATTAGCTACTGGAATATTCAATCGAGTAGCAAATTCAGTCAAAGCATCGCTGGCATTAGCGCGGATAGTGCCATTTCCTACTAAAAGCAAAGGACTTCTTGCTTTAGAAATTGCCACAGCAGCTTTATTCAAACTTTGGTAAGCGCCAAAAGTTTTTTCTCGGTTATCTTTTGTGAGCGGATCTCCTTCAACAGCCATTGCCGCGATGTTTTCTGGCAAGTCAATATGAACTGCACCGGGCTTTTCACTCTGAGCTACTTTAAAAGCTTTGCGGACGATTTCCGAGGTGGTGCTGGGGCGGACAATTTGAGCGTTCCACTTAGTAACCGGAGCAAACATAGCTACCAAATCTAAATATTGGTGCGATTCTATGTGCATTCTATCTGTACCAACTTGTCCGGTAATTGCTACTAGAGGAGCACCGTCTAAGTTGGCGTCAGCAACACCGGTCATTAAATTAGTGGCACCAGGGCCTAAGGTAGACAAGCAAACGCCGGCTTTACCCGTGAGGCGGCCATAAACGTCGGCCATGAAGGCGGCGCCTTGTTCGTGGCGAGTAGTAATAAATTTAATTGAAGAGTTTTTTAGGGCTTCTAAAACTTCTAGATTTTCTTCCCCTGGCAGTCCGAAGACGTATTCGACGCCTTCGTTTTCTAAACATTTTACCAATAGTTGAGCTGTGTTCATTTCCGTTTTTCTCCTCGGTAAGTTGGTGTTTTTTGTTTTGGTCAACTTCTCGTAAAAATACTAGATTAATTGTTTGTAACCGCAGATGAACGCGGATCAACGCAGATTGAGATTTTGGCGAGAAGTTGACCGATCGCACGCTTATTTGACCCACACTGTTTTAATGTTAACAAATTCGTGAATTCCTTGGATGCTTAATTCGCGTCCGTAACCGGAACGTTTGATGCCTCCAAAGGGTAATCGCGGGTCTGATTTTACTAAACCGTTGATGAATACGGCGCCGGCTTCTAGTTCGGAAATAAAGCGATCGCTTTCTTCTCTGACTGTAGTCCAAGCTGTCGCTGCTAAGCCAAAGGATGTGTTATTGGCTAGTTCGATCGCTTCATCGATGTTGGCTACTCGAAATACCAAAGCTACCGGGCCAAAAAATTCTTCTTGATTAGCAGCAGCATCTGGAGGGATTTCAGTCAGAATAGTTGGCAAATAAAAGTTGCCGGGAATTTCTGACAAAGGATGACCGCCAGTTAGCAGTTTTGCTCCCGACTGAATGCAAGCTTGTACTTGATTGTCCAATTCTTTGAGGATTGCGGGAGTAGCTAAAGGGCCGATATCGGTTTCGGGCAACATCGGATCGCCTACTTTTAATTGCTCAAATTTTTCGACAAATCCTTTGATGAATTCGTCGGCAATCTCTTCTGCTACAATAAAGCGTTTAGCAGCTATGCAAGATTGACCGTTGTTGAGCATCCGCGATGTGACAGCAGTTGATAAAGCTGCTGCTAAATCGGCGCTAGACATGACAATATATGGGTCGCTTCCTCCCAATTCCAGTACAACTTTTTTCAAACTTTTGCCCGCATTTGCTGCCAAACTAGCACCTGCTGGTTCGCTACCTGTGAGAGTTGCTGCTTTGATGCGATCGTCCGCAACTATCTTAGCTACTTTGTCGGCTCCTACTAACAATGTTTGAAACACTCCTTCAGGAAAGCCAGCTTGCGCGAAAATTTCTTCAATTTTCACAGCGCATTGAGGCACGTTGGAAGCGTGTTTTAGCAAGCCGACATTGCCCGCCATCAGCGCCGGTGCCGCAAACCGAAAAACTTGCCAAAATGGGAAATTCCAGGGCATGACGGCTAAAATAGCGCCCAGTGGTTGATAACGAACAAAGCTACTGCTAGCGTCTGTTGTTGCTGGTACATCTGCCATAAATTGAGCGGCATTTTTGGCGTAATAGCGACAAACCAAGGCGCATTTTTCCACTTCGGCGATCGCGGATTTGAAGGTTTTGCCCATTTCCAAAGTCATCATTTCAGCGTACATTTCGCGATCGCGTTCTAAGATATCCGCAGCTTTCTGCATCCACAGAGCTCGCTGCTCAAATGGCAGGTGGCGATATTTCTTAAAAGCTTGCGAGGCTAATTCTAGCTTACTTTCTATTTCCGCATCTGTCAGCGGCTCGAAAGTTTGCAGCGTTTCTCCCGTTGCCGGGTTAATAGTAGCAATAGCCATTGTTACATCTCCTTTTAAAAAATACAAAACTCCCTTCTAGTTCTCAAGCTAGGCAGGGAGTTGTATCAATGTATTACAAAATTGGAATTTGCCAGCCACGTTTTCAGGTCTTGCTCGTTGGCAAGTGTCGTGATTTTCTTAAAACTGTCAACTTTTATTATAGTCCAAGATCTCGATCGCAAATATTAAGAAAATGCGTCTTTAAAACTGATGTTGAGGGCGAAATGCGAGCACCTGACAAACAACGGAGGACACGGCAATGCCGTTTCCCTACCCCATAACATCTCGTAGCCCAGCACCGGAGGACACGGCATTGCCGTGTCCCTACCCCGGATGTAACATCCATCATCGGATTAATTGTAGGGAAACGGCACTGCCGTGTGCTGATGGTTCGACTCCGCACGCGCCTACCGCTGTGGGTAATATCAATTCCGATGCTACCGGAATTAATATAGGGTGCGTCGCCACAAACAATCTACAAATTTATGACAGCATCTCGTAGATCCGCACCCTACGAGAATTAAGTTGAGAGAATCCGCTATTCCCCTCCCTCAAACCGATTTTTCTTCGATGTAATTCTGCACGTAAGACTGATAGTAATACCTGCTACCTTTATCCCCATTCGCCACCATTCCCAACAGCGGAATTCCGGCCATTTTCAAATCTTCAAAGGCCAACAATAGCGCCTCTCGTTCAGTTTGATGCAGCCCCACTACCAGAATCAATCCATTAGTGTGAGCCGCCAACAAATTCGCATCTGCTAAACCTAAAAGTGGCGCAGTATCGTAAATAACCAAATCAAAATGCCTTGACAAATTCGCCATTAAATGCTGCATTTTGCGGGAAGAAAGCACCTTTGTGGGGTCATGAGGAACCGGCCCTGATGTTAACACAAACAGGTTTTCATCACGGGGCGATCGTAAAATTACTTGTTCCACATCCACATCTTCAGCTATCACATTGTGTAAGCCTTGCCAATTCGGCAAACCCAGCATTTCGTGTATCTGTGGGCGTCGTAAATCGGCATCTACCAACAGCACTTGCTGCCCCATTGCAGCGGCCGCCCGCGCCAGATTTACCGCTACAGTAGACTTGCCGTCAGCTACTTGACAAGAACTAATTACACAAGAATTAATCGGAGAGTTAACGCTGAGTAAACGAATATTAGCATTGAGCGATCGAAAAGCTTCTTGAAAAGCATCCGTCGGCATCTGCGCAATTCCGGCATCAACAGTAATCGCATCCGCAGGCGGAAGTCTCAAAATCTTATCGCTAGCAGGAATTATCCCTAACAAAGGCAGTCCGATCGAATGTTTGACATCCTCTGGAGTTTGGAACACCTTAGTATTATTAAACCGTTCTGCCAACTGCGCCACCAGCATCCCGAAAACTAAGCCAGCTAATCCACCTAATGCCAAATTTAAAGGCATAATCGGAGCAACAGCCATCAACTCCCCATTTTTGTAGCGCGGAATTTCGGGCTTGGCAATTACCTCCCAAGCTGTCTCCTTTTTACCGATAGCTTCAAGCTGCAAAGATTGCTGTTTTGCCAACAAATTTTTCAGCGTATTATTAGTTAAATCCAACTCCCGCTGCAAATCAGAATAGCGTCGCAAAATCACCGGAAATCCTTGAGAGTATTGATCCAGCTGCTGAGCAGCTTGTTCCAAAACTTGATTTCGGACTCCCAAAACCTGAATTGAATTAGCAGTACCGATAAACTGCTCGATTAACTTAATCCGCACCGGATCTTGAAAAGCTAACACTTTTGAATTTACCTTAGCTAAATCAGTTCCCAGAACTTGGGTAGCTTCCTTTTTCAACAAAGGTACGAGATTTTTGCGCTGTTCCCGCAGCAATTCCATTTGCGGAGTATTGTCTGTAAAAGTAGCTGAATTAATGGCAATTTGTCCTTCTAATTGCTGCAATTGAGTCAGCATTCCTTGATAGCGGGGAGCTTGACTGAGAGACGAAGCCATCAGCGCCTGTTGCTGGTTAAGTCCGAGCTGATTTTGCAGATTGGAATAGAGCAATCTTTGCTGATTCAGTTGGGTTTGAGCATCCAATCTTTGCGCTTGAATTTGACTGATTTGCTGCGCCAGTTGTTGGGTTTGAATTTTCGGGTCTATGAAATTATACTGCTGGCGCAACTTTTGGACTTCTGTTTGCAAAGCTTGTCCGCGCTTTTGCTGATTCGGAATTTGCGCTTTGATAAAATCCAGACTTTTCTTGATTTGAACTCTCGTATCTTGGAAACTGTAGTTCCGATAGCCGAGGGCTACTTTTTCTAAAACAAACTGAATCTTTTTCGGGTCGAAATCTCGATACCGAACTTCGATAATCTTGGTATTTTTGAAGCGATTAATTGACAGCCTAGTTTGCGGAGTAAATGGCAAATTATCTGTTTTTTGGTTAAAAAGATAGTTGTAATTGATGTCAGGATACTTCGCCCGCAACTGTTTAATGATTGGCGACATGACTTGCGGACTTTGCAAAACTTGAATTTGCGATTCGTAGTCAAAAATAGGATTTTCTGGCATCGCCGGAGCCGCTGGTTGCAGTTTCAGATCGCCGGAGTAAATTTTTGCTAAATTATTTTGTGTGACCGGGGCTTCTACTAATAATTGAAAGCGCCCTTCGTACTCGCTTTTTTGAGTGAGCGTCCAAGCAAAAACCCCAGTTGTTACTGCCGCTGCTACGCCAATTACTAGAATCGATCGACGTTTGCAGATATCCCAAAAACTTAACTTTTCTGTCTCGTTATTTTCCCGATCTAAAAATACCTCGTCTTGATAAAGTACGGAAGATAAAGGCTGCTGCCTTGCTACTTTTTGGTTTTTGTTGTTAAACAGTGCTAGCTGAGAATTTTTCCCTGGTTTCATTTTATACCTACAACTTTTAAGTTCCAACGTCTGGTAAAATCACCGATGAAATCACCGAAAAATATTGAATAATCTGAATATTCCCAACAGCGGACTGAAAGGAGCGAGGGTGCCACCTACATTATCCGAGAACGCGGCGCGACCCGATCGCCTTACCATAATTACATCATTATTTTGCAGTTTAGGATTAGTTTCCTCATTCGCTGTTGCGGAAAAATTAATCTTTACCGTCAGCCGCGAAACTGTACCGTTAGGATTGAGGCGAATTAAATCCACCGAATCCATTTCGGCCCGCGCTTTATTAAATCCTCCTGCTGCTACCAGTGCTTGATTTAAAGAAGTATTGGGCTGCAAAGCAATTGCGCCCGGTCTGACTACTTCTCCTACAATACTGACCTTAATTGTGTCCGGTGAAAAATTAGAATTAGCTACCTGTGCACCCTGAGTTTCGTCGATATTTTCTGCTTTGGGAACAATCACCGTATCTCCCTGTTGCAGTGTTAAATCTTGAGATACATCTCCGCTCTGCAAAAGTTGCCACAAATCAACATTAATAATTTGTTCCGTACCGGCCCGCGTTAGGCGACGAACTTGTATTTGTCTGATATCAGCTATCGGTGTAATGCCGCCAGCCATTTTAATAGCCCTAGTTACTGTTTGCTGCGCAACAGTTTCGTTAGTAGTTTCGTTATCGGGACTTTTGCTGGCAGCAAATAAACCCGAATTTGCACCCAATTCATTCTCATTTTCTTGTACCTTACTTTGGACATCTCTTGCCAGAGTATAAGTACCAGGACGACTTACTTCCCCCACCACGGCGATATTAATTGGTTGAGTGCTTTGTCCGGTAATATTGGCTACCGCTAAGGTCGGTGCTTCTTGGCGATTGAGGCTAGTTACAGTGGGAATAAATATAGTATCGCCGTCGCGCAAAGTCATATCGGCTCGCAAATCACCGTTTTGCAATAATTCCCATAAATCAACACTAATAATTTGTTCTGGTGCGTTGCGTTGGGGGCGACGGATTTTGATTTGTCGCACGTCTGCTGACTGTGTAATTCCGCCTGCCAGTCGCAAAGCCCGCGATATCGTGGGCATTTGAGTTCCTATTTGCTCCGTTGTGCCTCCGGGACTTGCGGCTGAGGATATTGTATAGGCTCCGGGTCGGTTGATTTCGCCCGCGATCGCAATTTGTAATGGACGCGGGGCCAGCAGTTTGAGCGTAATCCAAGGACGTTTCAAGTATTTGCCATATCGTTCTTTAACACTGTTAGCAGCTTGTTCCAAAGTCATGCCGTACACGGAAACGCTGCCAATTAAGGGCAAACTCAGGGAACCGTCGGCGGATACTTGGTGTTGACCGTTGGGGCCGCTATATTCCGGGACGTTAAAAATATCCATTTGAACGCGATCGCCTGCGCCTAAAGTGTAAACTTCCGATCGTACAGTTGAAGACGCATTTGAAGGTACATTTGCCGGAACTCCCGAACCTCCTGGAACTGCTGGAAGCGCCGGAAGTGCGGGTACCGGTACGGGAATAGGAGAACCAGAAGCAGGAGGAGGTGGCGGTGGCAAAAACTGGGCCACAGCAGGAGATGCGCCCAAAATCGCCATCAGTACCGATGCAGTCAAACCTTTGACAATATTCATTTCCGAATAACTTTTGACCACCATCGTCTTTAACTCATATCCTGATTCCTGCCCTGCCAACCTCAAATGTAACCCAACAGTTCTAGTTTAGTCAGAATTTTTTTAACACTTTCTCCGACGCTTTCCCGTTCTGTGTCACAAATAATCTCAGGATTTGGCGGTTCTTCGTAAGGATCGTCAATTCCTGTAAATCCCTTAATTTCTCCAGCCCTTGCCTTAGCATACAGCCCTTTGACATCTCGCGATTCGCAGACTTCTAAGGTTGCTTTGACATATATTTCGACAAAATTGGGCTCCATCGCTCTCACTTCGTCGCGAATGGCTTGATACGGGCTAATCGCTGCCGTTATTGCTGCTACTCCATTCCGGCTTAGTAGGTGAGCCACAAATCCAATCCGCCGAATGTTAGTATCTCTGTCTTCTTTGCTAAATCCCAAACCTTTTGACAAATGGGTGCGCACGACATCTCCATCCAAGATTTCAACTTTACAGCCTCTTGCCTTCAACTCTGGTTCGAGAGCTTTGCTGATAGTTGTCTTGCCGGAACCGCTCAGCCCGGTAAACCATAAAATAAAACCCTGTTCCATTTTCGATCGCTTTGTTAGTTAATAGACATCTCCTAAAAAGAAATTAGGCGATCGCGATCGAGATCGATCTGCGGGGGAGGGTGAAGCATTTGGACACAAACTAAGAGGGTTGGGGACACAGACTATCGCCCAATAAGAAGGGCGGGCTCT
>JAAUPF010000181.1 GCA_012034575.1 Richelia sp. CSU_2_1
AGTTTCTTAGGAGTTTCACTCCTGAGGACTCAAGAACTCTTCAGTCCTCTTTGAGAGGACTTTCGCTTTGAGGCAGGGGTTTAAACCCCTGCCGGACTATCGGTTTGATGCTAAGTTGACACCAATGGGCACTGCCGTGTCCTTACCTTTTTTGTGTACCTCACATACTTGAAAAAAGCTGTATAAGGCAGATCCACACAGATCGACGCAGATAATTTTAAGATGGAAGAGCAAATGAAAAAAAGAGGCTTATAGTGGAATTTAAACTGTTATCAATTGCCAGAAATTATCTGCTATAATTTGAATGCGTGGCAGCGAAATTAAAGCATTGTCAAAATTGCTAAAATTAGACTCGTAGGATACACCAAAAATATACCCGCTAGCCCCGATTAAATGCTTGACAATTTCATCGACTTTCCCGTAGGGATAGGCAAAACATTTAACAGATTTTTCTAATCCTCGTTCCAAGATAGCGCGGGATTTTGTCCCCTCACGCACAATTTCTGTCGTTGACAATGCAGTCAGAGGTTGATGAGTAGCAGACATGGAACCAAATTCAATCCCTGCATCCCGGAGTTGCCGAATTTCTGGCCATCCCATTAACTGCACTTCTGCAAATTCGGCTTGTTCCCAACTATTTGTCTTTCCGATCGACTCAGCTACTAGAAAAACAGTCGCCGTAAAGTTAAAACGTTTTAGTAAAGGGAAAGCATATTGGAAAAAGTCGAGGTAGCCGCCGTCAAAAGTCATTAAGACAGCTTTACCGGGTAAAGGATTTCGATCGCGTTTTGCCCTTTGCCAATCTTCCCAACTCACACTATAATAATTATGATTTTTGAGGTATTGTAGTTGTTGTTCAAATACCTGCGGAGTAATTGAATTTGAATCATCGTGAGCAATGCGATGGTAGGCGAGAATCGGCAGTTGTTTTGTAACGCTACGATCAAAAATTTGAGATTTCAGCGAGTGAGAAATTTCTCGATCGGACAATTTTTGCCAAATAATTTCCGGTGCGTAAAATACTTGCTTTGGTAACTCGTTTTCTAGGGGAATTTGGATTGTCGCTTCCCCCGCGATTTCTGTCGCTGACGCGATTTCTGGCAGCGCCTGGGCCGGGAGTGCGGCCCGACGACTGACACTCGTACCGATCGCACCCAATCGCCTGCCAAACATCACCGCATCTTGCGGGTAAATGCCCTCAGAACCAGGCGCATTCAACCAGTCGGGCAAATTTGACCTTTGTTGAGCAGCAGAGGCTAAGTGCGATCGCAGCGACATCTCGCCGTTTAGTGGTTTTCCCACCAAAGCTTCCCGCACGCAAGCTATGCACAATTCATAACCGCTATTTTGAATAATAGTCGATCGCAATTTTTGAGCAGAAACAAAATTCTTTTGCACCTGCACAATGACAATACCGATAGCAACACCGCCCACTTTTACCAGCACATTAATTTCAGAAAGCTCAACTTGTATGTTAGGCAATTCTTCGCTAATTTCTACAGCTATAAAATCATTTTGAAGCGTCACTGTTGGTGCTTTATCTGCTGTTTTATGGCTGTAAAAATGCTCTAGCTTCCAATTTTGGCGTCCCCATATGTCCTGTAAAAATAGCGTCCATTCAAGTTGCGGAGTTTTTGGATTGTATTGAAAAAAGCGATCAAGAATTGGCCAAGAAAACTTAGCTGCGATCGCATCCTCCAACACCGCACCAGCTACAATCCCGTCGCAGACTGGCAATTCAACAGTTCCCAGTTCAACGCCTTCTAATTTAATTGTACAGCAGAGGCGATCGAAGATTGGCGGGACGCCGCAAATATCCGAAATTGGTTCGGTGACTTCCACCGCAACTTGCCAAGCAATTTGCTGATTTACCCATCCTATTTTACTTAAAACATGGACAATTTCATTTTGCTTAAAAAGCTGATGATATTTATGAGATTTAGTGCTAGCAATATCTCTGGCAATTCCTTGATGCCAAGGCAAATTCAAACTTAAATTCGCTGCTTGCTGCTTGTAATTATCCAGCATAGCAGCGTCATATTCAATGCCAATAAATCTGCATAGTTCTCTTAAAATTTTAACTTTATTATCTAAAATTTCTTCATATTTAACTAAAATATGATTGGAGTTATTAACATACTTGTGGCTAGTTAACATCGCATATTGCCAGCGTTCGATACAGCCATCTAAATCCCAAACACCTCCCCACAAATCGTGAAAATTCCGAGTAGCCTCATACATCGAAGCTATGGCATCCATCCCGTTTCGCAAAATATGGATAAACTTAACATCCGGCAAAAAGCGTTCTATATCCTGAATAAAATAAATGTGTTCCGGCGTCTTTTCCAACCAAATGCTTTTGTTTTGTTTCGCAGCAAGACTATCCAAAACTCCGACAAACCAACTAGCTTTACTTTCGGTATTTTGGGTGCGATCGAAACTTGCCAAAAATTCAGGATGCTTAATCTCATCCCTCAAAAAAACTTCCAGCCGATTTGGCAATTTTTCTACCAAATTATCGGATAATAAATAGTGAAAAAACTTAGATTCAGGGAAAGAAATAACTTCCGGATGAGCGGCTAACAAACTTTGCAGAATTGTCGTACCGCTTCTCGGACAACCGACTAAAAATATTCGTTGCATTGCGATATTTTATAAATGAACCACAGAGGACACAGAGAACGCAGAGGGAGAGAAGATAGAGATATCGTATATTATAATCTCTTGACTCTTGCTCTCTGCGCCCTCTGCGCCCTCTGCGGTAAAAAAACCTTCTCTTAACTCCAACTAAAATCCTCCTGCAACAAATCCGAAAGTTCCCGATTGTAAGGTTCAAAATAACTTGTCAACTCTTGCTCGATCGCCTCCGGCATTTTGCTGTAATCCTCAGCACTATTAATCTCGAATTCCTTAACATCACTAGGGCTAATATCCAAGAAATCCAACACTCGATCGAACACCCGATCGGGATTTACCTGAAAATCCTCTGTCTTCAAAATTAGCAACTGTTCCCTGGGGAAATAATCTAGCCAATTCTTGATTTGTTCTACATAAATTCCCCGCGACAGATAGGAATAATGCTGGTGATTGAAACTGTAATAACCCTCATCGGTTTTGATTTTCTCAATTTCACCTTTGAGCCGATCGCCCTCAGATGCGATCGCCTTTTCAAAATCCAGCTTTTCGCAGCCGATCGCCACTTCCAAATTATAGTGCAGCCAAGCTCTTTTTACCGGATTTCGCAGCATCACAATCAGCTTAACATCCGGGAAACACTTGTAAACCCGTTCCGCCACCAAAGGATGATAAATATAATAAGCAGTCATCTCCGACAGCAACACCTTGTCGCCAGCCACACTCCGCGTCAACTGTTTGCTATACCACTCAACTCCCCGATCGTAATTCAATTCAAAAAAGTGAATTTGTTTGGTACCTTCTTTAATGATTTGTAAGCAATTTTCTAGACAGCCATACAGAGCTTCTGCGCCGCTTTTTTGAGCACCAAGAATTAAGAAATCAGGGCTTTTCTTGGTTTTTAACTGAGTTGAAATCTTGGCGTATCCGGGATTGCTCTTATTCAAAGCATGAGTTGGTTGAGATTTTTCTGGGACATCTTGCAACTGCATTTTGCCCTCAAACTCCCAGCGGTACGGCGGACAAAGAATCGTCTTTTGGTTTACAGTCGATCGCACGTATAGCGGATAAACGTGCCAATGATAATCGTAGGCATAAGCCCAACTTTTCTCGTAAATTCCCGCGTTTACATAATACTGTCCGTTGCCCAAATCCAGCCTGTCCAAATGCAACCTAATTTTGCCATTGCCAACCGCTAAAGGCAGCAATTTGCCCATTAGATTCGTATTAGTATCCAAACAATTTTGACCGTCTTCCCGGCTAATTGTCACCCCAAAAATTGCACCAGAAATCTGCTTCGGCACCGAATAATGAATTTCAACAGTAATCGGATCGCCACTGTCAATTTCCTCATCTGGCAATACTTTAACATCCGTAATTTCTACTTCCAAAGAACCGAAGCGATTTTCATTTACTCGCAGTTCCGAACCCGTACTTGTCACTTCAGGAGGACGCATCGGAGTGCGTTTTTCAGTTTCCGATCGCATTTCCGACAAATACTGACCGGCCACAACTTCCGGTTCTCCGTAAGCCTCGACTTTACCTTCCCGCAGCCACAAAGCTCGATCGCACAATTTCTGAATTTGTCCGGCATTGTGAGAAATTAAAACAATCGCACAGCCTTGAGTTTTAAACTCGGCTATTTTGTTCAAACATTTAGTTTGAAAAGCCACATCACCAACCGATAAATGTTCATCAACTAACAGCACTTCCGGATCGGTGTGTACCGCAACCGAAAAAGCCAGTCGCATTTGCATCCCCGTACTGTAAGTTCGCAGCGGGCTGTCAATAAACTGTTCCAATTCTGCAAATTCAACAATATCAGAGAAGCGGCGCTTCGCTTCTCGGTGAGTTAAACCAGCCACTACCGCACCCACAAACACATTTTCTCGCCCTGTTAAATCCGAGTGAAAACCCGCACCCAAATCCAACAAACCGCCAATTTTGCCATTAACTTTAATAGTTCCCTCTTCAGCACGGCCGATACCCCCGATCAATTGCAGTAGCGTCGATTTTCCGGCTCCATTTTTGCCGAGAATTCCGAGCATTTCCCCAGGAGAAACACTAAAATTCACATCCCGCAGCGCCCAAAAATGAGCTTGTGGTTTCATGCGCCACCAACCCCACAAAGCAGCCTCCATAATCGTCAGAGGTCGATCGGCACTGTAGCTGTTGAAACGCTTCCCCAAACCTTTAACCACAATCGCTTGGCGCATCTATAATTCCTCCACAAATCGATCGCTTTGGCGTCGAAAAATTCCCAGTCCGATCGGCAAAAGAACAATTACTGCTAAGCTGACAATTGATAGCGCCAGCCAATCAGGCTGCACGCCTCTGAGCAGTACCGCCCGGTAAGCTTCGATCAGCGGCACCATCGGATTTAACTGATAAAATATCTGATATTCTTTCGGGACGCTGTTGAGATCGTAGAAAATCGGAGTTAGATAAAACAGCATTTGTAACAGTACGCCTAGAGTGTGTTGAGTATCCCGGAAAGTAACGTTCAAAGCAGCAAGAGGATAAGCCAAACTGACTGTCAAAATAAACTGAATAACCAGCAGCAATGGCAAAACAAACAGCACTGAATTCGGCTGCAAACCGTCAATTATCAGAAAAATCATTAAAACCGGCAGCGCCAGTAAAAAGTGAATTAGCCCTGTCGCTGTTGTGACTACTGGCAAAATTGCGATCGGAAAATTTGGCTGTCTAATTAAAGCGCGGTTACTAGTAATTAGTCCGGTTGCTTGAAATAAGGCAGTTTGAGTCCAAGTCCAAATTAATAAACCGCTGAAAGCAAACGAAGAATATTTCGGAATATTGATCGGAATTACCGATCGAAACACAAAAGAAAAAACCGCCAACTGCAACAGCGGATTGATCAAAGTCCAAGCAATCCCCAAGGCCGATCGCTTGTAAAGTAATTTCATATCCCGATCGACCAACTCCCGCAACAAATCGAAGAAATGAGCGACTTTGCGCCTGTAAACCAGCTTTCCTGCATTTCTCACCGCACACCCCCAGCCATTGCCTGCTGTTCAACTTCCTGCGATTCCTCTTCAGCAAGGGCGACCAACTGCCGCGCTTGCAATTGAGCTTCTCGGTAAGCAAAAGGACTTTGCAGAGCTCCCAGCAATTCGCTGACAACCAACCTGCGGGGCAGTTTGCCCGGATCGCGCAAGCGGCGCAGCAGCCACCAGCCGAACCACTCATAAGCTACAAACTTCAAAAGTTCGAGGCGCGACACAGTACGGTTGCGATCGCAAGTCAGCAAATAAGCCCCAAAACTGCGCCCGTTATCCTGTAACTGTCGGCTCAAAGCTTTGTCGCTGCGCCGGTGCAAGTGCCACACCAAAATGCTCGGATCGTAAAAAGTCGTATATCCCTTCGCCAAAATCCGGTGAAACATCTCGACATCGCCAGCGCCGCGTGTCGCCGTCCCCACATCAAGAGCCACGTCAAAATTGCCCACAGCCTCAAAAATTTGGCGGCGGAAAGCCATATTTGCTCCAACGCCGTAATTGCAAGCCCACAGCAAATCTTTCACCGAAAGTTTGTTACCTTCAACTTGGAATTTGTGTAAATATTGCAGCATTCCGCCGTAAACCAGCTCAAATTGCTGTTGGGGTATGGTTTCCAGTTCCGCAGCCGAGACTAAACCGCTGACAGCCATAACTTCCGGGTCTGCAAAGCCAGCAGCGATCGCCCGCAGCCAACCTCGATCGGGCCGCGCGTCGTCATCGGTAAAAGCAATAATTTCGTGGCGGGCTTCCGCAATGCCACGATTTCGCGCCCAGTCCAATCCTGGCCGTTCTTCTTTGACGTAGCGTACAGGTAATCGCGCGACGTATTCGGCAGTTCTGTTGTTGGAAGGAGCGTTGTCTACAACGATAATTTCGCGATTCGGGTAGTCGAGAGCCAGCAGCGATTCCAGAGCGCCTTTGAGTAAGTCAGTACGATCGCGCGTGCAGATGACAACGCTAATTCGTGGCAATTCTCGATCGAACTCTGTTGCTAACGGGGCCAACTTTTCTGCTAAACTCCAGCGAATCAACTCCTTCCCCATCTGTTCCACAATTGTTTGTCGCACTCGATCGGCCGAGATTGTTTGTTGCCACGGATTATTATTAACATAGCCCCAGCCGATCGGTCGTCCTCGGTAACGAACCAAGACGCGGACACCCTCATATTTTTCTAATCCCCAAATCGGCTTTATCTCTTCAGTAAATTCGATTTCCAGCACTTTTATTGCCATGAATTTCTCCTAAAAATACGACTTGAATAGGACATTGGACATTCGTGTCAACTTAAGACTGAAACCCTCAGAAACCTCGCACTTTACCTGAGTCTCGATCCCCCTAAATCCCCCTTAATAAGGGGAGTAGGGGTTGACTTTGAGTATTCTTGTCCCCCCCTTAATAAGGGGGGCTAGGGGGGATCTAGGCCTAATCGTCAGACAGTTTACCCATTACCCATTACCCATTACCCATTACCCATTAGCAATTATTTAACGGCCAAAACACGCTCTTCAAAAGTAACCAAAGGCATTGGTTCGATCGACTGTGAACTGAGTGGCAGACCATTAACCGCCATCGCCCTCGCCAGCGGTTCAGCCAAGTGCAGTGCCAGAATCGTTCGCAGGTGAACTCCCCGTAAAGGTTCTGCACCGACTTCTGGAGGAATGTGACCGATGGTCAGTTGGCCGTAATAAAGGTAAATGCCTGCGGGTCTTTCGGCGTCAATCCTGTGTTCTGCTGCTTCCAAACCTTGCTGCAAGTCGATTTCTATTTCGTGTTCGGCCAAATCCGCGCGGGCCGGGCCTTCTTGCATAAAACTAGAAATGCCCGATCGAGTTTTCAATTCATCTACCACACCCCGGAAGTACCAGTAACCGCGCAATTTAGAGTTCAGCCACCGCCAAGTATCGCGCATCCGCCCAGCTTCTAGCAAATCCAGCGACCGCCTCAGTCCAAAGGCCAGCCAATCTACAGCCGCCGGCCAGTAAAAAACCAGGGCGACCAAAATTCGATCGGCCAGAAAGTAAGGACTTTCGTAATCTCCTACGTGCAAAGTCGGTCTGAGTTCTGGATGTCGCTGACCAAGCAAGACATCGGAACGCCCTTCCGCCCGTGCGCGTCGAAAAGATCGATCGAGGTTGTTAGTTTCGTGTTCGTAGTGATACCCGACTGCATCCGCTGCCACAGCAAAAGGTATATTTGCCTTAAGCAAGCGCAAGCCGAACTCGTAATCTTCATGGGCTGTACCCTGACCGAAACCAGCATCGAAGCCTCCAGTGCTCGCAAACAGTTCTGCATCCAGAGACAGGTTGCCCGTCAGCAAGTCTTGATAAGTGTGACGATGAGCAGGCTGGCTCATCTCATAAAATTTTTCTTCCCACCAAGCCCGCACTGTTACGTCAAAGAATCTACCTCCTCCCTGCAATTTAGGCGGATAAGGGCCGATTACCGCGCAGCCCGGACGCTGTTGGTGAATGCGTACATGACTTTCAACTAACAGCGGAGTTGGTTCGATATCGTCGTCTATAAATATCAGCAGTTTTCCGGTAGCAGAGGCTGCTCCCGTATTCCGAGAGATCGAAGCAGCCCGACACTTTTCTTCAATAACGTGTAGTTTAAAGGGAGCTTGGTAATCTTTGAGCATTGCCAAAGTATCGTCAATGCAGCTATCTGCAACTACCGTCACTTCGATTAAGTCGATCGGATAAGTCTGCAATTGCAATGCATCGAGAGCCCGCCGCAGCGAGAAACTTCGGTTGTGACTGGGAATAATGACGCTGACTGTGGGATTTTCCCTGTTCATATTTGTAATTTGGTAATGGGTAATGGGTAATGGGTAATGGGTAATGGGTAATTGGTAATTGGTAATTGGTAATTGGTAATTGGTAATTGGTAACTGTCAACTGTCAACTGTCAACTGTCAACTAAGAGGGGCGGGCACGGGGGCACCGCCCCTACCTGTCAACTGTCAACTGACTTAATTTCTTGCAACCGCTTGCGAGAAGCAAAATAAGCCATCGGGCCGCCGATGCAACCTCGAAGTTGAGCCAAGAGCAAGTCTTTTGGGATACAGCCCGGTTGCTTTCGGAAAGAAGCAACCAACTCAGGCAGTTGTTTGTAGCGCAGCCATCCCCAAGCTAACAGCGGTATGCTAAACTCCCGATTTTTCACCAAAGTGCGCGTCCAGAAAGCGTAGACTCCAATGCCGTAGCAGTACATAATTTTGCGCAAATCTTCCCACTCGCGTCGTGGCGGTGCCAGCTTACAGCCCTCGGTTCATAGACAATGCGATAGCCAGCAGTCAGGATGCGGACATAGAGTTCGTGGTCTTCCCCGCATTTAGCAGGCGTCCCCACACCCAAAGCTTCGTCAAACAGACCTACGCAGTCGATCGCGCTCTTCCGCAAAGCCATGCTCGCCGAAACGCCTATAGGAGCTACAATCAGCGGGTTGCAGTGCGCCCCGTCAAAAATGCGACGATAGAAGCCCCGTCCGTGGGGGCTGTAGCGCTCGAACCATTCTTGGGCTTCTGTTTCGAGTTCCAAAGGCATCACCAACCCAGTGACACACATAACTCGCGGATCGTTGAAATTGCGCAAGAGCGATCGCAACCAGTTAGGATCGGGAACTGCGTCATCATCTGTCAGGGCGATAACTTCGCCCTTCGCTTCCAGCAAAGCTCGGTTGCGGGCAGTGCTCGAACCCGCCACGTCTTCCCGCACGTATCGAACTTTCGGGTAATTTTTGACCAGTTCCATCGTCACATCAGTAGCCGGACAATTATCAATTACTAAGTATTCCTGACCGTCGTCTGGGAGCAGCATCAGCGCGTCCAAACAGCGTCGCAAATCTTCCGGTCGATCGCGCGTGCAAACCGCTACTGTGGCTGTAGGCATTGCCTGCACGGGCCCGCGTTCATCCCATTCTAGAGTTTCGTAGACCCAGTTTTGCCACAGGTTATCACCAACAGCATTCATCAGTGTTTCCCGCAATTCGGAACTTCCGATGCGACCTCCGACTACGGGTAAATAAGCTTGGCCGATCGGTTTTCCGTGGAGTCGAATTAAAACCATCGCTTGGCTGTAACGCTCATCAACCGCTATTTCTGGCGGTAGTTGGGAGATTTCCAGGTCGAGAATAGCTGTTGCCATAAGTTATGCCATTTTAGATTTTAGATTGCGAAAAACTCTTGCAAAAAAAACATTGATATTCCGTATTTTACCGGATGTATTTTAACCAAAATTGTTTTATGGGATAGCAACTTATCAATCCAATCCTTGCCGATCGCAGCTCGCAACTCAAACATAAATCCTCTTTTTGTTGTTGCTTTTATCTATTTTTACTTTCATTCACCTGCTAATGTCAAGTGTTTTCATTCCTCAGCACTTGGATCGTTCGGAAATCATTTAAAATTGCTAAATCTAGTTCTCTGAATAAAGCCTTGTCTCAGTTGCCATTAATTCCCGTGTCTGTATCTCCAGAACCCACAAATCTCCCTAACTGGCTGCACTGGCTAGATACCTGTCCGAGTACCAACACTTGGGCGATCGATCGCGCTACCCAATTCCACCACGGGGATGTAATATTTACCAGGTTGCAAACTGCTGGGCGCGGCCAACACGGGCGGACTTGGCACGCCCCAACTGGTGTTTTGACTGCTAGTTTTGTACTCGACAATTTAAACTCAAATCTGTTGACAGGAATCAGTTTAGCGACTGGTTTAGCCGTAATTTACGCGATCGAAGATTTAGTTCCCGACTGTCGCGATATGCTGCTTTTGAAATGGCCCAATGATGTCTGGATTAACCGACGCAAGTTAGCGGGAATTCTCTGCGAGGCGACTTCTGACAAGGCTGCGGGCAACACTCGTGTAGTTGTCGGCATTGGACTCAACCGCTGCGCAAATTTCGATCGCGCCGGACTTGATGCCAGGGCGATCGGCAATGCGGTAAGCTTGCATTCTATTTCTAGTAACGTGCCCGACGAATTTGCTTTACTTGCGAGGCTGCGACACTACCTACTCGAACTAGCTGATATGTTTGCGACAAAAGACAAGCCAGCTTCCCCTTCGGGTTTAGCCCTGCTGCTGCCAGAATTACGCCGCCGCGATGCTCTTCTCGGCTGCAATGTGTCGATCGAACTTCCCTCAGAAACCATCGTTGGACAAGTCACGGGCATTGACAGATTCGGCCGCTTACTGCTACGTTTGTCGGACGATCGAGTACAACCCTTTACCTCCGGGCGAGTTATACCAAATTAGTCAGTTGGCAGTTGTCAAGAGGATTTCAGAAGATGCCTCAAAGAAAAATTGGTCAGTGCTTCGCTGTCGATCGTCCAAGAGTGCAATAATTAACTTAATATTTGGTTTTCGTTTAGCAGAAAACGATGACATCAGCCGATCGAATTCTAATTCTTCTGTCACTGTCACCTTACCCGCCAGCGGCCGCTATTTACTTAGCAATAACCGAGCCCAATCAAGGAGTTTTACAATGGGTACAGCAACATTGGTAGACAAAGAAATCCAAGACGGTAAAAGATTAATAGACGCTCTCAATCAAGCCGGTCTTTACGTTAATTCAGCACTCTGGCTGTACTTGCCAGAAAAGGAAACATGGCGTTTAATACTGACTTCTCCTCTTTTCGATAAAGAAGGTCCCCTCAAAACTTACAAAGAGATAATTTCTGTTTTTGGCAAAGTTCAACCCGAATTAAACATAAATTGGATGAATCTTGTAGCAATCAGTCCCAAACACAAATTAATTAAAGGGTTGCGTAAGTTGCAAAAAGATTGTAATTTAAGTTTATTAGGAAAGCGGCTCACAAACAACATGGTAAATCGTATTTATGTTGATGATGCTTACATTTATCAGATTGAGTGATTGGGTTCTATCTGAATATTCTCAGGACTTACTCACTGCGACTAAAGAAACCGGGTTTTTACCTAATCTGTTGGCTACCACGAATATTTTTCGTAAAAAACTGGTTTCTCGAACAAAGTAGGCGAATCCTAAATAATTGCCCAAATCTTTTGACTAAAATATCTGTTGTTCATTTGATGGCAAAATAAAGGTTAACTATTATTATCTAAGTTCAGGGGAGGAATGCGATCGGCAGTTAAAGTAATTACTTTGCCATCTTCCCAAATGCTAATTGATTCCCCTAATTTGCGGTGTTTTTCTATGGCTTTAGCAATACCAATTTTAACTCCGGCATCAATTTTTTGATGGAGATCTGTTAGGGGAATTGGCGGTTTACTATCTAAGGGTGATTTGGTTCCAGATTGGGGGTTCATAAATAATTGCCTAGTGATTACCTTCAATTGGAAATATTTGTTTTCAACCAATCCACAAAATCAGCAAATGTCATATCTTCGGTTAACACTAACTCCCTTTTATTATCCAAATGCAAGTGAGGAACATTTTCACCTGCATATTCTTTCCCAATCCTACCATACTTGAGCCGAATAGCACGGGGGTCTGGGCTATTGTCAAAACCCGCTTCTACGCGATCGCCCTCTAAAACATAATACCGATATTTTCGTACTTCATCGCTAAACAATTCTGTAACCAACACCCGATAAATGCTATATTTAGCCTCAAGCCGCAAAATAGCCCTTAAGGGTGTCAGATCGTTAACGTACTTTACCCCTTCAAAAGTAGCTTCAGCAAGAGCAATTACATCAGCAAAATATTCTGTAACTTGCGCGTCCAATCTCCTATCCCCTTATAGCAAAATTCCCAATCAGCCAAGTCAATTTCCCACAAATTATTAACCTTCGATTCAAGATTTATGATAAAAACCTCATCTTCAGAGACTCGCTGGTTAAAAGTGAGATAATCCATCCCATATTTAGCCTGATACTGAGCATTTCTTTGTCGAAGTTCAGCAACTTTCGCGGTAATCTGCTCGATGGTATAGCGTTGGATTGCCAAATCCATAGCCGCCTGCAAATCACCCAAAGCACTCAACACTTCAACATATTCATCTTTGATTGATACTATCACCATAATCTGACAACTGCCTCAATAAATTTATTTGGTGTCTGCAACTTCCAGCGACTTAATCATTTTCTCAACAACAGGCAAAAATCGATCGTACTTTCCCACTTCCGCCACATAAGTCACAAAATAAGCCTTGTCATGTTTCAGCGTCCAAACCTCCAACTTTTTCAACTCTCGATCGCCCTCTTTTGTTGTATAAACAACTCTATACCCACTTTTACTTGCTAGAGTAGATTCACCCTCTTGAGTTATTTTAGCATCATTATTTAATTTTATTATTTCTTGTTTGGATAACTTTGTATAGTCATATAAGGTTTGGTTGTTAACAGATTCAACTGTGATTATCAGGCGTTCGAGAAAACGGTCTTCCTCGCTTTCTTGAGGGGTGATAAACTCAACAATTTCATTAGTAATTGGGTTGAGATTGTCGCGTTTATCCCAAGTTTCGGGATATTGCATTTTGATTCCCAAGTTCCTATTATCATAAATTATAAAATTACCGGCTGCTTCCAATCCCATAATTTTTCTAATTTCTGGTGCCAGCAACCATGCTATACCTAATCCAACCACCAAACAACCCGCAGCAAAAAAAGTAACTTTACGATGGCGCATCCAAGTGCCGATCGCTATCAATAAGTTAGAAGGTGATAAAATTTTAGTAGGAAATGATGAAATTTTAGTAGAAACCGCAGCATAATTTAACTTCTCGATCGCTTCCCATACTTCCGCTGCCGATTGGTAACGTTTGTGAAAATTATGACGTACCATTTTATCTAAAATATTAGCCAAACTGTCGCTCACCTCTGCCCGATCGCGCCAACGAATTTCACCATTTTTTTGTAGTAACTGTTGGGGCAAGATACCTGTAAGAGCTTGAATGCAAATCATTCCGACAGCATAGATATCGCTGGAAAGATTTGGATATCCATCCCTTTGTTCCGGTGGCATATAGGGTATTTTACCGACTGCAACTGTCTGCGGTGCTTGCCCGATCGAGTTAATTATTTGAGTGCTAATCCGTTTAGCAGCCCCAAAATCAATCAAGACAATTCTGCCATCAGATTTGCGCCTCATTAAGTTAGAAGGATCGATATCCCGATGGATGAATTGGTGTTTTTGCACAAAAACTAATATTTCAATAACATCGCGCAAAATTTGTATAACTTCAGTCTCGTTCAGTTGCCTGCCAAGTGCAATTTCTTTATTTAAATTTTCCCCTTCAATCAAACCTTGAACTAAATAAAATTCCCGATCTTCTTCAAAACTATCCAAAAGTTCGGGAATCATAGGATGAGTTCCTAATTGGTGAAGAGTTTCTATTTCTGTTTTAAATAAACGTCTAGCTATCTGTGGAACGTCTGGATTGTTAGACTGCGGCTTGAGTTGTTTGACGACGCAGCGAGGATTGCCCGAACGCTTGCGATCCTCAGCCAAGTATGTCTGACCGAAACCGCCACCTCCTAAATGTTTTGCGATGTAGTAACGTCCTGCGAGAGTTTGTCCCTGCATGAGATTTCTGTTAGTAGCGGTAATTTGCGGACTGAGCTTGTTAATATCTTAGTGCAGATTGCGGGAGATCGCTACTAACAAGCTCGATCGCCCCACAAATTTTGCTGTTTCTATTTCCGAGTTAGATTACATTGAAAGTGCGATAGCAAGTATTCAAGAAATTAAAAGGAGTTGGAATCTGTCATGATTCAACAGCCCAGAATCCCCGATTTAGACAAGAGGACTAATACCAAATCTGGGTTACTTACCCCTTTTATAATAATCGCGAACGTAGGGTGCGTCGCTACGTACAACTCTCGCTACAAACCGAGATTAAACGAGCGACGCACCATAATCAGCGCGAACGTAGGGTGCGTCGCTACGTAC
>JAAUPF010000027.1 GCA_012034575.1 Richelia sp. CSU_2_1
CGGGTTTATTAACCTGGAAAGCTACCTTCTGTGGCTGTTGAGAACCCTTTCAAGGTGAGAATCGAATATGCTGCGCTCGTTATTCGATTATCACCTTGAACCCTACAGCCTATTGAGAAAGGTGCAAGATCTCAGTTAAAAACCGACTGCCAAATATATATTAAATGATCTGCCATCTTAGTCCTCTTAAGCGAGGACTTTCGCTATGAGACAGGGGTTTTCAACCCCTGGCATACCTGGGGAACTTACCTCAAATTAACGGGAAATAAAATGGGCCCAAACATTCCCATCCGGCCCGGCAACTCGATCGATATAGCTGTAAGGATACATCAACTTTCTCCCCTCTGTATCCGCGTAACCTGTCAGCGCATCTCCCCAAGGATCTTGTACGATATAACCCCGAGAATTAAAGCCAATTACAGTGATAATGTGGCCTGCTGCCGTAAAATCTCCTGCTAAAACTATCGGCCGCCGGTTAATTAATTCCGATCGCACGTCGGCAAACCTGCGAGTCGTGCTAAAACTGGTTTTAAAGCCGTAGGCGCGAATTAAAGCAGAAAGTGCGCTGTGATCGGTTTGACAGCCGGGGCCGCCGTAATCGAAACACCATTGCAACAGTTCGTCTTCTAATTGTCCGCCCCATTTCGATCGAATGCCGTAATAATAAAATACCATCGCGATCGAAGTTACGTTGCAAGTAGACCAACTAAAGCGCGGATTGTCTCGCTGCGAAAAATACGGCACGTTTAATTCTACATTGTTCGGCATCGGATCGAAAATTTTGTCTCCCCGCCGGAACTCTACAAAAGCTGAAGCAACATAACCCGTATTGCCAAAATTTTGCAGTTCTTCTGTTAGGGAAACTAGCAGGTGATTGTCTTCCAAACCGTAGCTTTCTACACCGTAAACTCGACCTCCCGGTAGCGTAGTTCTTTGGGAACTGGTTAAATTGGCAGAGTCAACCGGGCGCTTTTTTAACACGCTTGTTTGCCGCATTGTCATCGTCAAAGCATCCGGATCGAAGGTAATTTCTTTGCCTGCTTTTTTGATTTTAACGTGCTGCCAGTAGATAAATCCGATATTGCCAAAACCGGGAATTGATTCAGCAAGTGTTACGCGAAAATGACCGCGAGTGCAAGCATAGCCGGTGATGGTGTAGGTACTGCCTAAAATGATTTCGGCAGCTTGGTTTGCAGGCAGTTTTGATGAATCTATGGGTTTGCTTTTGATCTGAGTTGTTTCAGTTACTAAAAGTTGGGCGCTGACGTTGGTGTTGGGAACGTCGGCGATGTCGAATCGGAAAATTTTCGTACCTTTAGTTAACTGAACGTCCTCTTCGTAGAAATAGCCGAAAGTCCCGATCGGGGCAATTGCTGTATCTAAAACTACTTTGAGGTGACCGTCAATAAATCCGTACTTTTCTACTTTGAGATTTTGACCCGCCCTCACGGCTACTTTTTGCTCGTTATTGAGCTTGGCAGAATCAACAGGAGCTACTTTAAACATAGTAGGAGAAAGTATCTTTAAAGTCAAGTCTTTGCCGACAGTTAGCGGGTCGGAACTTACGGTAATGTAAATGACTTGGCTGCCGACAATGCTGCCTTTTTTGTTAGTTGCGCGCAGCCGCAGCCAGCGAGATCCCGCTATTTTAAATCCTTCGCGCAAATTGACTTGCCAAGTGCCAGAAGTTGCGTTGAGGGTGACGTTAAGTGGAAATTTATCTTCAGCGATAACTTCAACTTTGACTGCTTCTTGGCGATCGTAGGTTCCTGTCAGGACGATCGCCCGATTTACTAAAACTTCTGTCGGACCTTGATAAGTTAAATTCGGCGCTGGATTGAAAGGTTCGCCGCCTCGGTAAAACTGCACGAAGTCGGGAAAAATAAAACCCGTATTGCCAAATTGTGGCAAATTTTCGGTGAGGGAAACTTTGATGTGACCTTGTTCGATCGAAAATCCAGAAACGCCGTAAATCCTGCCCACAGGGAGAGTAATTCTTTCTTGCGGTTGCAAGGTGGCTGCATCAACCGGCCGCTTTTTAAAAGCAGTAGTTTGATGGCAGTCAAAGTCACTGCATTTCTGTCAAAAGGAATTCCCCTGCCGTTTTGCAAAACTTGGACGTGGGGCGAGTAAAGAAATCCTGAATTTCCGAAGTTAGAAATCGGTCGATCGAGGGTGACTCGAAAATGATTGTCCGTGCAAGCGTAGCCGAGGATATTGAAGGTTTCTCCAGGGTGCAATTCGATTTTTTGATTCTGTCCTAAAACAGTGGAATCTGCGGGGCTAGTTTTCAGCCGGGTTTTTTTGATAACCCATACCAACTGCATTCCAGGCGGCGTTGCGGGCAAGTCGGCGCGATCGAACCTGAGGATTTTTGCCCCTTTAGTTAGCAGTACGTGTTTTTCGTAAAAAAAGCCTGTTTTGCCAACTGGAGCAATCGGATTGGTGAGTTCTAAATTGAGGTGCCCGTCTTCCAATTCGCAGTCGGTAACTAAATAAGTTCTGCCTGCAGGGATTTCCATTTTTTGTAGCTGGTTGAGGCTGCCTGACGGTGCAGTCCCTACTTTAAATTGAGTATCTCTGAGAGTAATTAACGTCAATAATTGTTGGGATGAATTAGTAGCGGGATTGACTTTGATATTAATTGTTTGTTCGGCAATAACTTTGCTGTCTCTGTCAGTTGCCCTGATTTGGACCGATCGATTGCCGGGGCTGTCAAATCCTTTTTCTAAGCTAATGTGCCAAATCCCTGTAGATGGGTTTGTAACCGCATTTAAAGCATTTGCGTCTGCTGTTGCGGAAACTGCAACAACTCGATTTCGATCGAAGCTACCGACTAAGACAGTGCCTCGATTTGCCTCAATTTCTTGAGGTCCTAAGTAAGTTAAAAGAATTCTGCTGCTTGTCATCTCAATCCCACTCAATAGTATTTGCAGTTGAATTAAATAAATTCTGGTAATTGCACAAATCTACTATTTATTCAACTACAGCTAGGATAGCTTTTGATTTCCACAAACACAACATCGATCCCCAACAAAACCGCCCTCAGACAGAATCTCAGGGCGGTTGGTGGATTTGAGGGGAATTTGGGCGATGGCTAAATCGAGCGCGACTGGCACATTTATACTAAATAAACCGAGTTTTTGCAGGGAGTTAAGGTTGAGTTACAGTGTGTTTGCAAAAAAACCAGTTTCTGCCTGAACCCTGTAACAGCAAGTTGTTTTTGGTTGTTGTCCCCTCTGCTTTTAACCCCTCAATTGCTTGGGCGCGAGACTAAACTATGGTGACGAGAATATCTCGGGCGTGAGAGTCAACTTTCAGGCTGTCTCCTTCATAAACTTGGCTAATTTTGCCAGTACCGTCGATGACGAAAGTAACGCGCTTGGAATAATCACCTTTTTCGACATCATAAGCTTTGGTAATTGCGCCATCAACATCTGCTAATAGTTGAAAAGGCAAACCGTATTTCTCCGTAAATTTTTGGTGCGATTCTTCGTTGTCGCGGCTGACACCGAGAATTACGATGTCTTTCCCTTGATATTCCTCATAAGCTGCTTTAAAGCTTTGGGCTTGTCTGGTGCAGCCTGGGGTGTCATCTTTGGGGTAGAAATACAAGATTACGGTTTTACCGGCGAAGTCGGAGAGGGAGACGGTGTTGCCGTTTGTGTCTTTGGCGGTAAATTGAGGGGCGGCGCACCCAACTGGTAAAGTCATAATTTTGTTTCCCTGACGATTTACACAGCCATTTTACTCGATCTAGGGCAAGTTTTAAATTTGGGAAAGCAATCTACCATATTTACGTATTTTATTTTCTCTATTTGAAGAGTCTGGCAATAGCAAATCGTGACTATAACATTTATTGATACACAGAAACTCTGCACTATCCAATACTTCTATCGGGTTATTTTTCGTCTTGACTGGCGAGTGATTGTGTGTTAGATTGTATGTAGGTTGATTCACTGTTTATAAATTTTCAAAAAGCCACAAATTTATGAAGCTAGATATTTTCAAATATGCGTACAATCAAGGCTTACCTAATGAATGGGTAGTAGAAGAATGTAGATTAAGTCAAACCAACTTAATTGTAGGCAAAAATGCAAGCGGTAAATCCAGAATTGTCAAAGCAATATATCTGCTATCGCAGCTATTGTCGGCAGGCGACATTCTTGAGTTTGAGGCGCGCAACGACGAATGGCATTTATTTTTTGATATCGATCGGCCAGAACAGAAAATCGAATATTTATTGAAAATAGAGAAAGGTCTTGTCGTTCAAGAAAAGCTAATTATGTATGGTGAAGGTAATGAACCACTTTTATTAGAGCGAGATAAATCGGGTGAAGGTACTATTTTCGCTAAGGAACTCAACCAAAAAATTAAGTTTCAAACTCCTAAAGCAGAACTTGCAGTAGTAAAGCGCAGAGACTCTATTCAGCATCCATTTTTAGAAAAATTATATCAGTGGTCTAACTCACTAAGATTTTATGAGTTTGGAACACAACTAGGTAAGAATTTTATGACTTTAATGTCATACCCTACGATAAAATTATCAGACAATAGAAGGGAACTAAAAAGCTATAACTCTGTTGTCAGTATTTTTCAGGTTGGGAAACAAGAAATTGGAGATAAATTCATCCAATCAATTATCAATGACATGAAAGAAATAGGTTATATTTTATCAGAAATAGGAACAAAAATACCATCGACAGTAGAACGCAAACTTTCCACTGAAAACGCTTTAGATGGTGATAGCCTGCCAGAATTTTTATATGTCAAAGAAGAAGATTTGAATTTTATTACAGAACAGCCAGATATATCGCAAGGAATGTTCCGAGCTTTATCTTTATTAATTCAAATAAACTACTCTTTACTAGCAAGTAAGCCTAGTTGTATCGCGATCGATGATATTGGAGAAGGGTTAGATTATCAACGTTCTTCTGCTATAATTAAAATTCTAATTAAAAAAACTGAGACAGGATTAATTCAACTGATTATGACTACCAATGATGAGTTTATTATGAATGGTGTTCCGATAGAGTATTGGTCGGTGATTGAACGAACTCCTGGTAGTGCAAAATTACATAATATTTATAATTCTCGCGATAAAATCGAAGAGTTTAAGTTTATTGGACTTAATAACTTTGACTTGTTTACCAGTGAGTTTCTGTTACACACAGAAGGTAATGAAGAGGCAGCATAAATTATGGCACCAAAGAAAATTGCTTGTTTTGTGGAAGGACAAACAGAACAGATTTTTGTTGAAAAGTTATTTCAGGAAATTGCTGGATATAAAAAAATATCTATTGAAACTTCTAAATTTCAAGGAGGTAAAGCTAATCGTATAATTGAGTCACTTAAATCTAGTAGAGTAAAAGACGCTCCTTTTTTTGTTCTCTTATATAATTGCGATTGTGATTCTCAGGTACTTTCTGACATCAGAAAACAGCATCAAAGTCTAACGAATAACGGTTATGAAAAAAATTTAGGGCTGAGGGATTTATACCCGCAACCTTTAGGGGAAAAGCAAAAAATAGAAAAAGGAATCAGAGGATTTTTGAAACCTTTGCAGAAAACGGGAATTCCAATTTCTATGAATTTAGCTATTATGGAAATAGAAGCATGGTTTTTAGCAGAATGGCATTATTTTGCTAAATTAGATACTCGCTTAATTCCTGATTTTATTCTGCAAGAATTAGGCTTAGATTTAAGAAATATTGATATTGAACAAAGGCTACATCCCAGTCAAGATTTAGATGATATTTATCAGTTAATAGGTTGTAAGTATGACAAAAGTGAAAAAATATCTCAAGAAATTATCAACCATCTAGATTATGAATTTTTGTACTTGGAGTTAGTTATTCGTGTCAAACAACTCAAAAGTTTTATTGCTGAGATAGATAGTTTCTTGGTTGAATAAATTAACTCTAGTTTTGAGCTGTTATTTTATGCCTTGACTGGCGGGCGATGCGGGCGATCGCGTTTTTGGAGGAGAGTGCCATCTAGATAGCAAAGAATTGAAGAATGGAAAAAGGAGATGGAGGAACACGAAAAAAATAATCCTTTAGAGTTAATAAATAAAAATTTCTTTATTCCAACCAAGAAAGTGTCAATAACATCATTTCCTTCCAGAGAACAAGAAGAACTATAATATTGTCACAACCCTACATGAAGATTGTCTAGGCTATCGAAACTATCATGGCGTGACACACATCATGCGAAATATAGATACCAATGAAGAAGCAATGGATTTGATTGTTCTTAAAGAATTAATAGAATACCTTAATAACCCAACTGAAACTCAAAAAGAACAGTTTGCAAAGTATGAAGAGTACGACGAATAATAAGATGAATCTCCTTGACCTTAACTAAGTGGATTGGCCATAAAAAGTGTTGAATTAGTATCAATTGGATGAACCAGCGTTAGTGTTCGCTTCTTTGACTCTTGTCAGGATACAACAGCCGATCGCCTATTTCAACAGTCAATGCGTTGTGATATCTGTAACAATTAAAAATATAGTACCTGCTTAGAGGTTCTCTCAATGACTTTTATCCCATCCGAAGCGTTTAAATCAATATCTTATCCCAGCCCCACAGTCAAAAGGGCCGATCGCGCCGTCCGCTGCGCCCCTTTTCAATTGCATTTCTTTCAAACAATCCGCGACAATAGCGTTTATCTAAGCGCGATCGCCTCCAATTCCGGTGTGGAAAGCAGCTACACTCGATCGCCCGTATCCGAACTCGCAGCGGAAAATTCGCTGCTGTGGCTGATTAAAGTCGGCGTACTCCGGCGGGAAGTTGACGGACAAGGAATTACCGACAGTTTTCGCCTCACGCCGCTGGGCCGCCAACTCGTCGAAAAGTGGGAAAGGGAAGGACAAAAAGTGCCGGATGCTTCAACGTGCGATCGAATTTCTGATGCTTTTAGCCGCAGTTTAGGACTGTTTTTATGAGTTATTCTCCTGTTTACCGATCGTACAGAAAAAACCTGTATTGCGCGGTAAACGCATCCAGCACGGGCAAGAGAACTGTTACAAAAAGGGAGGCACTAAAATTTCCCTATCATTTACCGCAAGATGCCAGTTGGCAAGCAGGGAAGATCGCCCTGACAGTTCCTGCAGGTTAGGAAATAGCAACCAAGCGCGATCGAATTTCCGTATCCGTATACTGAGGCGTCCAGCCTTCGGTGGTGGTAAAATAGCGCACCGCTTTAATCTTGCGGGCTGCTGTTAAATAAAACCAGTGTTCCGTATTCGCCGGCACGTTGATAAATTCTTCAGGCTGCACCGTCACTTCCACTTGAGAATTGTCGGGACGCACGAAACCGAAAATCCCCTCCCCAGCTACGATATAGCGGACTTCATCGTCAGCGTGGGTGTGACACTTGTTGAATTTTGCCAGCAGGGTGTCGAGGTTGGGAATGTCTGGGTGCAGTACAATCATGTCTCGGGATTGATAGCCTGCTGTTTCCTTCAGTTCTTGAAAGTAGCGATCGAGAGCTTGCAGGACTTGCTCTTTTTCGGTGTCGGATAGAGTGTCTTTCGCTAGCAAGTTTTGAATTTCCGGGTTGTCGCCCACAGGCCAGCGGTTGAGTTGAATGTTCAAGGGAGCGAGTTCGCGGGTAATGTCGCTCAGTTGAGTGTAGGTTGTACCGTTTTCGAGTCGCAGGATAGCCATTTAGTCAGTTGATAGTTGATAGTTGACAGTTGAGGGTTGGGATGAGTTTCACTGTTGAGGCTTCGATCGAACTTGCGCTTTTGAGAGTTTCCATTTTAACTTAATTTGGTCGCAGCACGATCTCTCGCTAAATTTGTCACCATTGAGAAGCAGGGGACGATCGGGTATTCCACCCGCAGCCGCTGGCTACACTGAGATTCTGAAAGTAACTTCTGCAACACCTACTATGCCTACTTATACTGGAATTTCTAGCGAAGCTTTTCGGCACCCGCTCGATCGCGAAGCCGAACAAGCTTTGCGGAGCGTGCCCGGATTCGATTTAATTGCTAGCAAATTTGTCGAATTTGTCTACGAGCGGCCGCAGTTCGTTTATTTAATGGGCAATAGCATTCAAGTCGGCCCGCGCCAATATGCGAGTATTTATCATATATTTCGCGAGTGCGTGCAAAGTTTAGATGTTTTTCCCGAACCTGGTTTGTTTGTTTCTCAAAATCCTTCTGTTAACAGTTATGCTCTCGGACAAAACCAGCCTTATGTGGTGTTAAATACGGGTCTTTTAGATTTGCTAAACGAGGCAGAACTCACGGCAGTGTTAGCTCACGAGTTGGGACACATTAAATGCGGCCATCCAACTTTAAATCAAATGGCAATGTGGGCGATGAATTTTGCTTCGACGATCGGCGAGCTGACTTTCGGTTTGGGAAATGTGGTCAGCAGCGGTTTAATTTACGCTTTTTATGAATGGCGGCGCAAAGCAGAACTTTCGGCCGATCGCGCTGCTTTGTTAGCAACTGACGATTTGAATAATGTGATGAATTCGATGATGAAACTGGCTGGAGTTAGCAGTAAATATGCTAGCGAATGCAGTTTGACAGAATTTATCCGCCAGTCAGACAACTATCAAGATCTCGATCGAGACAATCTCAATCAAGTGTATAAATTTTTACTCTACAACGGCGGACAAGGAGTAATGCTGAGCCATCCCTTCCCGGTGGAAAGGTTGCGGTATTTGCGGGATTGGGCGAGTTCGGAGGAATACCGCCAAATTAAGCTGGGGAACTACAGGCGGGCGACATCAGAGGGTGCAGTTGACGTGAACGCTCAAACACCTGAGAGTGCAGAAGCCCAGAGACTGCGGCGTCAAATTGAAGAGTTGCAGCAAGAGATCGATCGGCGCAAATCCCGGCAAAGTTAAGATTGTAGGGTGCGCACTGCGCACCTTACTGGGATTGTAGGATTGTCGGGTGCGCACTGCGCACCGCAAACCACTAATACTGGGATTGTCGGGTGCGCACTGCGCACCGCAAACCACTAATACTGGGATTGTAGGGTGCGCACTGCGCACCGCAAACCACTAATACTGGGATTGTAGGGTGCGCACTGCGCACCGCAACTGCTACTAATACTGTGTCAAACTCTTCCAGGCATAAATCCTCAGTACACTGGCCTGCAGGTACAAAAAATTTCCCGGATGGGGGGAAGGATGAACGTATAAGGAAGGTGTGCAACTGGAAGATTCGATCGCCAATTGTCTCAAGCCTAAAAATTATACGCTCGTTTCTGAAATCTGTTTCTGAGGGCGTGTAGTTTAAATCAAGAAAATCTTATACGTCAACCAACTCAACCGGGGTAAGTAAAAATGATTATTGATAACGCCATGAATTCTAACAAGCAAAGCTCCAATTTTTTTGGCAATATCGGAAAAGTTACGATCGGTCTGATTCTGCTGGCCGCCGGCATGGGATTTACCAATCCTGCAAGGGACAAATACCTGACTTACGCTTCCGGCCAACTAGCAACGGAACTGGAAAATGCGGTGTGTACTGATTCTCGGGTACCTAAAGCTTTGAGCGGCGTTACAGATACTTTGATCGGCAGTTGCAAAAATTTAGTGACTTCGCAGCGAGATACGATGGAACGCTTGCTCGACAATACCACTCAGCGTCAAAACTTCGGCGTTGCTAGCATTTACACTACTGAATTGGGCGGCAAAAGCTATCAAAGTGTAGGAGCTTTTGGCAACTTTGTTACCCTACCGCCGGCTGCGAAAGATGCTCAAAAATAGTCGATCGTCGATTGTTGGGGAGTTATATCAATTCCGGTAACACCAGAATGACATAGAGGACACGGCACTGCCGTGTCCCTACAATCTTGCGGGGTAGGGACACGGCACTGCCGTGTCGAAAGCTGTGAGTAATATTAATAATTCCGATGCTACCGGACAAGATCTCAAATGTTTTATGATACTGAAATAGTAGAAACCGGGTTTTGTTGAAAGCCCGGTTTTTTATTTGGTGTTAATGCCTTAATTGGCATCAGAAACGGCGACGCCACTTGTTCAAACAAGCTTCTCCAATTGATGCCACAGATTGCATTTGAGCTAATTGTTCCCGCAAAGCTTTGATGGTTCTTTGCTGTTCTTGACACTGCTGCTGCAGGGCGTCGTAATTTTGCTGTTTTCCCTGACTCTTGCTCAACTGATTTTCTAAATCTGGCAACTTGGTAAGTTGAACTTGTAATTGATAGATCGCACTTGATTTTTCTGCTAACTGCTGTTGCAATGTTTCGTAACTAGACTTTGATACGGTGTGCTGCAATTGCTGTTCCAGATTTTGCTTTTGTGACACCAACTGATGTTGTAAAGAACCGATCGAACTTTCTTTTTCCGACAACTGATGTTGTAAAGAACCGATCGAACTTTCTTTTTCCGACAACTGATGCTGCAAAGAAGCGAGCAAACTTTCTTTCTCAGACAATTGATGCTGCAAAGAAGCGAGCAAACTTTCTTTGTCCGACAATTCCTGCTGCAAAGAAGCGAGCGAACTTTCCTTATCCGACAATTCCTGCTGCAAAGAATCGTAACTTGACTTTGATACCGTTTCCTGCAATTGGCTTTCCAGATTTTCCTTTTCGGCTAATTGCTGCTGCAAAGAAGCGATCGAACTGTCTTTTTCTAACAGCTCTTGCTGCAAAGAAGCGATCGCACTTTCCGTTTCCGACAACTGCTCCTGCAAAGATTCGTAACTTGACTTCGTTACCATTTCCTGCAATTGGCTTTCCAGATTTTCCTTTTCGGCCAGTTGCTGTTCCAAAGAAGAGATCGAACTCTCCCTTTCAGCTAACTGCTGTTGTAAAGCTTTGTAACTTTCTTGGAGAGGATTTGGCTCCGTGCCCGCATCGGACGGTCGAGTTTGGGCTGTTGGAGGAGCGTCTATTTCATTTTCTGAGACTGTTTCCCCTGGAGAATCGGCGATTTCTGCAGCAGAGTTTCCCTCTTTTTTCCAAGTTACAGTAACTTCTGCCTTGTCCTGAGAAATATTCAGAGCGCCTTGTGCTAGGCGTTCTAGGAGTTCCGATCTGGATATGCCGAGTTTGCGAGCGATCGAGTTCAATCGATCGGCACTAGCAGAAGTCAGCGAAAGCCCGACTTTGACTTTGCTTTCTGGATTTGAACTAACTGGATTGCGATTTTTTTTTACCATTGGCACTTTCCTTATCAGAAAACTGGGTTGAAAACCCCGTCCTTATAGGACGGCTTTAATTATAAATCTTTGTTGGTGCACTTACGAACAAATCTTATAATGGAAGATATAGGATTAGCCAAATAAAACGGGTAAGATTGGTGAAACGTGCAGATGGTGTATACGTTCAATTTTGTACATCCTTTTCCGCACAATTGTACTGTCAAAGAACAGCCAAGCGCAAAAGCGAAAAAATTATTCCAGAGCTTTTCGGGGGGTGAAAATGAAGCGAGTTGAACAGCATATTATTAAGAGCAGCCACAAATGGTTTGCTTATTGCGATGAAATCACAAATATTTCGCGCCAGCTTTATAACAGCGCGCAGTACACCCAACGGCAAAGCTTTTTTTACGGACACTCAACACTAACGCTGGCACAGTTGGATCGTCTGTTTCAAAGAGACCAAAACTACAGTCTGCTCCCAGCAAAAGTAGCACAACTGGTCCTGGCGCAATGCGCCGATGCTTGGGCGAGTTACTTCGCTGCACTTAAAGCTTACAGGATGGACTCTGTAAAATTCACGGGAAAACCAAAGCTTCCCGGTTATGTTGATTCCAGAAATATAGTTAAGTTCAACAACCAAGCCATCAGTAAGCGTGAGTTCAAAAAAGGTAAAATTGTACCGTCAATGTCCTCTATTTGTATACCCATAAAAGATGGCTTAAAGTTTGAGGATTTGTGCGAAGTTCGGATTGTCTCCAAAACAGGATGCTACGTTGTTGAGGTAGTCTACGAGAAGCCAGCTCCTGCTCAATTCTTTTGCAGCCTGAATCCCGAATTGGCTGCCGCCATCGATATCGGGCTGGATAACTTAGCAACCGTCGTATTTTCTGACCCCACCATCAGTCCGCTAGCAATCAAGGGCAAACCACTGAAAAGCGTCAATGGGTTCTACAACAAGCAAGTAGCTAAGTAAAGAGGATTCATCAAAACTGGTACATCACGCCACCTGCAAAACATTGTGAGAAATCGCAATAACTTTGTTGACTCTTACTTACATCAAACTACAAGGTTGCTGGTGTCGGAATTTCTGGCACTCGGAGTGACAAAAGTTGCTATTGGAAAAAACACTCAATGGAAAACCAGTATCAATCTGGGAAAGCAGACCAATCAAAAGTTTGTCCAAGTACCGCACGCGAGATTCATTGAAATTCTGACATACAAACTCAATGATGTCGGAATAGAAGTTGTGGTGGGCGAAGAATCTTACACCAGTAAAGCTTCGTTTTTGGATTGGGATACCATCCCAACCTATACACCCGGCAGAACAGAAAAGCCAGTTTTCAGTGGTAAACGGGTGCATCGTAGCTGGTACGTGGCGTCTGATGGGTCAAAAATTCACGCTGATGTGAACGGAGCTTTCAACATCGGTAGAAAAGTAATCTCAAAGTCTTTTGCATGCTTGCAGGATATCGTACTGAGAGATAGGGGGTGTCTGGTAGTACATCCAAGGCGAATAACGCCTGCGTTCCCCTCGTTATTGGGTAAGGCGCAGGTGTTGCTTAAAGCCAAATTAGGATAACAAATGCTTTGTCTATATTTGTCTATCCAAAATGGAACTATAGTGGCAGAAGCCGAACTTCAAATTAATTCTTGTTACTTATCAAGTGTCGATATGTCGAGGAATTCGACAGTTTGGAAAAAAGCTAACAACCGAGTTTTGATGCGATCGACTCCACCTTGAACGTTAGACTCAATATTCAAAGGCATCACCGGATCGTGCAGCGACAAACGCAATAAAAACCATCCGTCTTCCTCAGGTGAGGCGCAGGAAATTCGCACTCCTTCGTAGTTTTTGGGAACGCTTTGCCAATCTGCTTGAGTTGAAGCAAAGTCTTTCAGTTTTTCTATTGCCGACTCGCCGACAGATTTGAAATCATCGGCATTAATTTTGATCCGAAATTCCGCACTTTCTTCAGGCTCTTTTAAAGAGGCAATTAAATCCGGTAAAGACTTGCCTGCCAGCTTGGATTTAGCCAATTCAATCAATAGCTTGCTGACCAAATAAGCGCCATCATCGAGAAAGTAATTTTCCTTCAAAGCGCCGTGTCCCGAAGTTTCGATCGCCAACCACGATTCCTGTCCGTTGCGATTGAGCAGAATCGACTCGTCAATCACGTTTTTGTAGCCGCGTTTAAAGCGGTGATGTACTCCCTTTAAATCCTGTTCGATGAATTGCGTTAAACCATCAGAGGTGATAGAATCTGTGACAATTGTAGAGCCTGGGTGTTCTTGGAGGACGATCGCCGAAATTAAAGCAATTAAGCGATTGCGATTGAGTTCCTTCCCGGTAAAATCGACTGCCGCACTGCGATCGACATCGGTATCAAAAATAATCCCAAAATCCGCCTTGTTTTCCATTACCGCTTGACAAATTGACTCCATTGCCGCTTTATCTTCGGGATTCGGCACGTGATTCGGAAAAGTGCCATCCGGTTCCAGAAACTGACTTCCCGTCGTGTCCGCGCCTAAAGGTTTCAAAACTTTATCGACATAGAATCCCCCCGCACCGTTGCCCGCATCCACAACAATTTTTAAGCCTGTCAGCGGTCGATCGAAATTATCTGGATGATTGACTGCTTCCCGAATTTTTGTCACGAATTGGTTGCCATAAACTGAAATAAAATCGCGATCTGTAATCCTACCACTAACAGCAGACTGCTCAAATTCATTGCTTTCGGCTAATGCCAAGATATCGGTAATATCTTTTTTTTGCAAACCGCCGTTGGCGGTAAAAAACTTTAACCCGTTGCGATTAAAAGGCAAATGACTTGCCGTCAGCATAATCGCACCGTTGCAATCAAAACCTGGGGTAATCGTACTCATAAACATCGCCGGAGTTGAAGCCATTTCAAAGTTGTAGACTTGGCTGCCGGTTGAGGTAATACCCGCCATGACTGCTTGCATTAAACTGGGCCCGGATAGGCGGCTGTCGCGCCCGATCGCGATCGTTAATTCTGTCGCAGGTTTATTGACTTTTTGCCCCAGCCAAGTTACGAAAGCCTGCCCCAAAATTGTCGCAATTTCCGGAGTCAAATTAACCTGTTCGCCTGGAACACCTTCGAGGGCGACACCGCGAATGTCTGAGCCATTTTGCAGTTTTTTCCAGTTATAGTTTTGCATAATCATTGATGGTAAGTATAACAGTTGACAGTTGACAGTTGACAGTTGACAGCGATGCCCGCTCGCCGGCCGTTGGGTTGACAGTTGATAGTATTCAAAGGCTGTGTGTAAGTCCCACAAAACTAAGGGAAGAACTTATTTCGGGATTAAAAGCCTTGTCAGACTATATCACTTTCTTTACTGTCGAGGATAGTGGCAAGATGTTTGCGGACTTTTGACGATTGCAATCCCAAAATGATGTCTTTGTTACAGACACCATGCTGAATTAGTTATATGTCGATCGCCTCACTATTTGGCTAGTCAACAATTAATCGAACCCGATCCAGCTCAATAATGGTTTTTGCTAGTCACTCAAATTTTCTAGATCGGCTAAATCTTGCAATCTTCCTGATGCTTTCTTATTTTTTTTCAAATTATCTAAGTCAATAAATGTAACAACAACATCATCAATGAAAACTTCTAAACGCAAAGGATAACAATCCTCAAAAATAACCCCATCAATATTTGTCAACAAGTCTATTCGATTAGGAGGATAGCCAAGCTGAATAATTTGGTTTTGTGTCAGAAAATCTTGAGTCTGTAAACCCAAAGAACTAAAGCCAAATTGCTCTAAAGCTTGAAGCAAGTTATTTGCATTATCTAGGCTGTTTCTATCCAGATATCAATGTCTTTTGTGTAACGAGGATGACCGTGTATTGCTACCGCATAGCCACCGACAACAAGATATTGAACGCGATTATCGTTGAGAAATTGTATAAACTCTTTGAAGTCTTGATTCAGCATCTTTATATTTCCATTGGTGATAGCTCTGACGAATTTCTTCTAAGGCTTTGAGTCTGGCTTGATAAGATTGGGTTTGCCAATAAGCAAAATCACTTTTTTGTTCTTTGAGGTTGATTTTCCGACAAAAAATTGGTCTTTCAAGTGAATTTCTCATCTGTTTATTTATACTCAAAAGTGAAATAATGTCGGTCTATAGCGATCCTAAATGATTCGCAAAATTTGTAGGGGTAGTGCCCCCGTGCCTACCCCTAATCTATCGCGCGATCGCGGGGGGATTGCCCCTACAGTAATTACGCAAATGATTTAGGATTGCTATAAATCCCGTAAATCCCCCTAATAAAGGGGGATTTATAAGCTTATTATCCCATTCTTTCCGGGGATTTGGGGAGTCGCCAGAGTGAAAAATAAATCTAGTCGCGATCGACACTGTAAATTGCCGCCAACCGGAACTCACCATTCGCGGGTACTTCGACAATATCCGTCGCCGCATTGGTCGTTTCCACGCAGATTAAACGCTGATAATCGGCATCATCAAGATCGGCCATACTTGCAGAGATTTTCACCCAAGGATTCCAAACTACGGCGGATTTGCTACCCGAGGATTTAATGCGGATGCGCCGATCGAGAGCAGCATCATCAATGACTAATTCATTGGTAACATCAAGATAGATGCGATCGACTTCACTTGCGATCGTTACTGCACCCGCTTGAGTTTTTTCTGCACCACCATCAACTTTATCAAGATATTGGGTATTTTCTAAACCCAAAACCTGCACGCGGTTGATATCACCCACTAGAAAATAAGTGTGGAAAGCTTGGGTGAGGGGAAAGGCTTTTTCACTTAGATTGCGTGTGATTAATTCTACTGTGAGAGTGGTGCCGATCGTAATGGCGATCGTCAATTCAAAAGCTTGCGGCCAAATCGCCCTCGTTTCTTCGGTGTCCTTTAATCCCAAAGTAACTTTAGTTGCGCCTTCTGCGGTGGTGCTAGTTGCTACCACATTCCACAGGCGATTGCGCACAAACCCGTGACTCGCACGCCCCAAGCCTTCGGGATCTGGACCGAACCAAGGCCAGCAGATGGGTATACCGCCTTTGATCGCTTTTCCTTCTGCATAGTAGGCTTTGTCGCTGACGAACATCAAGTCTGCGGTTTCGGTGGCGGGTTGGAAGGAGAGCACTTGGCCGGAATACACGGAAATCAAGGCTTTGGCTTGGCCGTTGTCGATGCGAATCATTGGAAAACCACCGTTTCCAGCAGCGAAGGTGAGTTGGCCGGCAATCCCGTAGTCGGTGTTTAATCGATCGATGCTCATGCTGTTGGTGGGAGTGAATTACTTCACAATTATCTCAGGAATTGCGCATAAACTCTATCTGTAGGGTGCGCATTGCGCACCTTACTCCTATCTGAGGAATTGCGCATAAACTCTATTTGTAGGGTGCGCATTGCGCACCTTACTTTTATTGAACAGCGAAGAAGCAAAGGACGCGAAGTGGGTTTGTTAACTGGCTGGGTACAACTGTCGAATAAAGTCTTGGTAAAACTGCTCGTGCGCTCCTGAAAAGTTTTCCATTCCAGTCTTTGTTAAATACCCTTTCTTTTCAGTATGTGGATTTTTTACATAGCTGTAAATCACTTTTTGACGATCTGGATTCTCATGCCAGCTAATGTTGAAAGCTGCATATTTTGGAAAAAAAGTCATTTCTGAGTACGCATCAATACGATCGTGAATCCACCAAGCTAATGCTGTCCAATCTTGTGTTCGATCGTAATAAGGAATAAAAGAAGTCACAACAATACAGGCAGTTGCACCCATATATCCATCCCGATCTTTGACATCCCAGATGTGTCCTGCATAATTTGCTTCATTACTGGCACAGCTATATTGATTTTGATTGTCGGCACCTATTTTATTGACAGCACTAGCACGAAAAGCGGAACGGACGCTGATTCGACCGAGTGCATCTTGAATTGGCTCGAGCACTTTTTCGCACAGATTTCTCCCGGCTGCAATTGCTAAATCTGGATCGTCCGGGATATTGGGAATGCTTTCAATTTGTGAGATTTCAGAATACAGAAATTCACGCATAAAAAAACTTTTTGAAAGTTGGATGCGTCCTAATTTTTCTAGAGCTTTTACTGTGTGCGGTTTTTTCATCTGAACTCATCCTATTTCACTGCAACCCGATCGACCGCTCTTCAACATCTTCAATTACCTTCCTGTTTTCATATCCCAAAGTCCGATCGTAACATCCATGCCACTCACGACCTTGGCTGGAGTTGGAGGCTTGGGCTGTACCTTATCCCTCGGCCAACTCTCCGAGCCCTCTTCTCCCCCTCTCGACCGTCTCGATCCCCGACCCACAGCCCTTGCTAATATTCACTGCTCGTGTATCACTTGACTGCCGTCACGATCTACGCGAAACTTTACAGATAACTGACGTAATGCTTCTAGATATTAATAAGTTTTGTTAAGTTGCGACTCAAAACCTATCGATTCGTCAAAATTGATGTAAGCGTTTGCGAGTCAGCCAACTCTCAAGAAGCGACTTCAGGACGCACCGCCGCCTCGCTAGCTGGTGTCGGTGTTCGATCGAACTATCCAAATAATACGGAAGGATGAGAACCCCTAGCTTTCAAGCAGGGGATGAAATCCGCCTCGACAGGTTTAAACCTGTTGTTTCTTGGCTAGTTTCCTGAGAGTCTTTTGGTACATTTGCGTTAATGATGTTGGTGAAAAACCCATAACAAAAAAACATCAGCGAATGGAGCTAAAAGTAGCTGCACAGCCCTGAAGCGAGCGCAAAGGGTCGAGGCAGGTAGGACTGTTTGAACCAGTCAAAGCCCTACAGGGGCCAAACAACGTTGCTTCCGTCCGATTTCTCATCGGCTAAGCAACATCAGTTGAGAATCCTGGTTTTTCAAAGCCAGGAGAGTTCAATCCTATTCAGTCAGCCGGAATTATGGAAACACTAGAGTTTGTGATTTATCCAGATGGCCGCGTACAGGAAAAAGTCACTGGCATTGTCGGTGCTTCCTGTGCCGAGGTAACGGCTGCGATCGAAGCTCAGCTTGGCGTGGTGCTTCATCAAGAGTCAACATCTGAATATTTCGCCCAAGTGCTGCATCAGTCAGCGGAAGCGACGGCCCAAGTGGCTTTTAGCGATTGGTAATTTTTTGTTGAGTTCACTTAAATTTCTTTGGAATCACCATGTCACACTTTAGCCAAATTAAAACCCAAATCCGCAATTTGACATCGTTGGAAGCTGCTTTGACTGACCTGGGTATCGACTGGAAATCTGGCCCGGCTGAAGTTCGGGGCTATCGCGGTTTGAAGAGTACCGCTGAGGTAGTTATCGAGCAAGAAAACGGCTACGACTTAGGTTTTAGCTGGAATGGGACTGAGTACGAACTGGTGGCTGACTTGCAGTTTTGGCAGCAAGCTTGGTCTGTAGACCGTTTCCTGAATAAGGTAACTCAGCGCTACGCTTACCATACAGTTGTGAGCGAAAGCGCCAAGCAAGGTTTCCAAGTTGCCGAACAAAAGCAAAATCAAGACGGTTCGATCCGCTTGGTGGTACAGCGCTGGTGCGCTTAGGGCGTTCGGGTAAGTCTGGACTATTTTCGATTCGCTCGCAGTAGGGACTTTAGTCCTTCCTAATTTTGTTCGTAGTTTAGTTCGTAGTAAGCACTTTAGTCTTTCTTAAAAGCTGTAAAGGACTGAAGTCCTCACTACGAACCTTCATTGGAAGAGGTGTCGATGTCTGAGGTTTCTTCTTTCCAAATCGACGGTGAGAACGATCGCTCCGGTTTAGAGCCGGAGTTGGGGGGATTTTTGCGGGATGCTGCCGATCGCTCGGGTTTAGAACCGGAGTTGGGGGGGGCATTGCGGCAAAAAGGTGTTTATGTTGATGAAATTACCTGCATCGGCTGCAAGCACTGCGCTCACGTTGCTCGCAATACTTTCTACATTGAACCGGATTACGGTCGATCGCGCGTGGTGCGGCAAGATGGCGATTCTGAAGAGTTGATTCAAGAGGCGATAGATACTTGTCCGGTGGATTGCATTCACTGGGTAGATTACACCGAACTCAAGAATCTGGAAGATGAACGCAAGGATCAGGTGATTCCTGTCGTTGGTTTTCCGGTAGATTTTGCGACTGTTCGGGCAGGTGTCCGGCGGCGGCAAAAAGCCAAATTGGGCGATCGTAAATCTCAAGGCGGTCATTAGTACACTTTAAAAAGTATGTAGGGTGCGCACTGCGCACCTTTTTTAACTGCAAGTTTTTGTACGATCGAGAATGTTGAAACTAGGTATAGTAACCGCCACATCGGTTAGGACATTCAGAAACTCATCAATAGGGTCTAAAATCAACGATCTATAAACAGTTAGACGCAGATACCATAACTGTCAACTGTCAACTGTCAACTGTCAACTGTCAACTGTGATAGTTTACCAATCTATAAAATCATCCGGCTCTAACTCAGAAGATAACTCGGGAAAATCTGCCTCATTTTCCCAGTCGAAACTAGATGATTCCCAAATCTCTAACTCATCGGAAAAATCGATTATTTCTCCATCAAATATATCAGCTAACTGCTCGGCAGCATGAGCAACTTCTTGCGCGTCGGAACGCACGGCCGCAGCTTGGCTCTCCATGTCATTCTGAGGAGCGATCGCCCGTTTTGCCGGTGTGACTGGTTCGGGAACAGCAGGCACCTTTGCTGGCGTATTTTCAGGGGCTGATGGTGGTTTTCGATCGCCCTGCTTCCCAGATGAATTCTCAGGAATTTGAGGTGAGGGTGATTGTTGTACCTGTCGGTCGAAATTTTCGGGATTTTCGGCAATCCGCCTGTTAAGACTTGGCAAATCTTGGGCGCGGACAACATCAGTTTCGGCGGGATTTGTCAATCCCATTTTCACGGTTACTTGGCGGTTAAAAACTTGCAAAAAAGCTGCTTCAATATTAGCTACTTTATCTTTAACCATATTAAGCAGCGGCTGCGATCGCATTTTAACATAGGCAGTATTATTGCTAAAAATTACTAGACTTCCTTGTTGGCGGAGCAGGGCTTGAGTGCTGGGCGGGCGCACGCGGGAAAGTACCTGTTCCCAAACTCGATCGAGCTCGGTTTCGCTAGCAGAATTAGCAGGTGAATGATTAGTTTCAGCAGTTGGTACGGGTGCAGATTGGGTATTAGGAACCGGCTGGGAATTTGGCGGGGGACTTTGCGGGTTGGCTGCTGGAGATTGTTCGGTATGAGATGTCTGATTTTCTCCTTCAGCCAGGGGAGGTTTATTTGTAGAACTCCCTCCATTATCAACAGTAGACTGACTAGGAGATTGTTGAGCAATTGTAGAACTACTGTCCTGAGTAACAGGCGGTTGAATTGTTGTAGAAATCCCCTTACCAGGCGGTGATTGAATTGCAGAGTTCCCCCCCTTACTAAGGGGGAGTTGGGGGGGGTAAATTTGAGAACTCAAGGTCGATCGCAGCAAACCCAACAGCGTTACTTCCAGCCACAAACGGGGCTGAGTGGTGTTTTTAATTTGCGCTTCGTGGGTTTGCAAGTGTTTTTGGGCTGCCAAAATTAACTCGACCTCGCAATCGCGGGCAAAATTGCAAAGTTTTTCCCAAGTTTGGGTTGTTAAAGCTACTAGATCCGATCGTTTTGGCGCAGTTTTAGCTATTAGTAAATCTCGATAAAAGCTCGCGAGATTTTGCAGCACGATCAGCGGTTCCCGACCGCGATCGACAATTTCTCTGGCAAGGTTGATGACTGCTGTAGGCTCATCTTTGGCAAAAAATTCCACCAGCGCCATCAGATCGTGTTCGGGGACAGCACCGACTAAATCCCAAACAGTTTCAACTGTAATTTGAGTGGGAAATAAACTTAATTGGTCGAGCAAACTTTCGGCATCTCGCAGCCCTCCCTGGGCGATTTGAGCTACCATTGGACTGCATCGGTGGCAATATTAATATTTTCTAAGGTGGCAATTTTCTGCAAGTGAGCGGTCATTGATTCGAGGGGAATGCGGCGGAAGTCGAATCTTTGACAGCGCGAGATAATAGTGGGTAAAACTCTTTGAGGGTCAGTGGTAGCGAGGACGAATACGACGCGATCGGGTGGTTCTTCTAAGGTTTTTAGCAGGGCATTAAATGCCTGATTGCTGAGCATATGAACTTCATCGACCACATACACTTTATAACGACACTGGGCTGGAGCAAATTGAGCTCGTTCGATCAGATCCCGAATGTTATCTACTCCCGTGTTGCTGGCGGCATCGATTTCAATGACATCTAGGGTCGAACCTCGGGTAATTTCTTGACAAACGTTGCATTTGCCGCAGGGCGTTGCTGTGGGGGCATCAGTAGAAATACAGTTAAGAGATTTAGCAAAAATTCGAGCACTAGAGGTTTTACCGGTGCCTCGGGGGCCGGTAAATAGATATGCTGGAGCTATCCGATCTTGCTGGATGGCACTGGTGAGGGTTTGGGCGATCGCTTCTTGACCGACTAATTCGGCAAAGGTTTGAGGGCGATATTTGTGGTGTAAGGGTTCGTAGGTCACGATCGAGTAGGGGTTGGATTAATTGCAATGTTAGCCTGGAGATTCGGTTCGATCTCACTGCTGCTCGATTCTCCAAGCAAGTCTGTATTTGAGAGCTTGCAGGCTTTAAGGCTCTGTATCAAATGGCACCATTAAGTTCTTCCTTCCCGATATCCGGGCGATCGGTTGCTCTGTTGAATGTTTTTCAGAATCGATCCCTGAGTTACCATTAATTTATGTGCATTCAGTTGTATTTTGCTAGAAATTGCTCCCGCAGAAAATACCATTTTTTTTACAGATATTGGTATAATATATCACAGACTATTCGGGATTTGTTGTTTGGGCTGCGAGGGAGGAATTCTCAAATTTTTCGGAAACCTGCTTGCAGTTAAAGATAAAGTATTAGTTAGAGGGTGCTTGTTCTAATTGTAGAAATCGAGTTGTAGAAAGATGGTGGTAGAAAGATTTCTGGTATCAAGATTTCGATGTCGGTCGATCGAGCCGCACAGCCAACTCTCCTTTGCGCCTCCTATAAATATAACGTCAAATTTTACCCTTTAACATCCCATGTCAACCAAAATCATCCTTGTAGAACCAAGGTTGGCAGCAGCCTCTCCCAAGCCCAAACAAGCTAAACCTGGATCTCCATCTCCAGACCAAATCTTAATGGGAGCGTCAGGATTACTGTTGTTATTGCTGATCGGTTTAGCGGTATTTTCCAAATTCAAAATCGGCGATTTGAGCAAAAAGCTCAAGTTTGAAGAATTTAAAAACCGAGAACTCCAGAAAAAATATAAGATGGCTCTGGAAACTATCTCAAAAATGGAAAAGAACCCCGACCTCATCCACTCGCGGGAATTTAATTTAGATTACCTGAGAATGAGAATGGCGGAGGAAGTCTTTCACTTTGCCATTGTGAATCAAATTAAGGTAAAAGTCAAAGACAAAATTAGTATAGCTCTGCGTCCGACTCAGGGCGCAGTGGGAGATAAAAACGGTAATGCTGGCAGCGGCAGGCAAGTGGATTCGATGTTTGATATCGAATACGAAACTGGCGATCCGGCGGTAAAAATCGAGAAGCGGGTGCTGTTTCGGATTCAAATTAAACTGATGAAACTGCCTACTCAAGCAACCTCAGCGACCATCAATCAAATTATTGACTGTTTGGAAACTTACCTGAGTCCTTCGGACGATCACGACAATTGGCAGCCGACAATTCAAGGGCGAATCGTTCATATTGAGTGGGATCAAAAGGCAAAACCGACGCCGATGTTGGTACTGGAACAATCGAACGAAGGGGTGAACGTTACCTTTAGGACTACGAGAACGCCAGCAGGCAGACCGGCGAATGCTAATGAGGGTCAAGTCACGGCGATTAAAGGCGCAAAAGGTGCAAAAGGTACGGCTAAGAGTTCTAGCAAAACTGGTATTAAAAGTCCTGCCAAAGCAGGGGCAAAGCGTCCAGGCGGTCGTAAATAAGTTGATAGTTGACAGTTGACAGTTGACAGTCGATCGACAATCCAACAATCCAAAATCTAAAATCTCCTGTCCGAGGAACAATGCTGGGGACTAATCGCCCTTAATTTCGGGCAAAATAAACTTATTTTGCCGGCACAGGGGCTGCTGTTGTTGCCTCCGTCGGAGTGTCTTGGGCGAGATAGCCGTCTTCCATGTGAATGATGCGATCGGCTATGTCTAAAATGCGGTTGTCGTGGGTGACAAGCAAAATGGTACTGTGCTGTTCTTTGGCTAAACTGCGCATGATTTCCACTACATCTCTACCGGATTTGCTATCTAGTGCTGCTGTGGGTTCATCGGCCAATACTAATTTCGGTTGGCTGACTAAAGCGCGGGCGATCGCAACTCTTTGTTTTTGGCCGCCGGAAAGGCTGTCTGGGTAATAATCTATTCTTTCTCCCAACCCTACAGCTTGCAATATTCCCTCTATGCGATCGTTAGTTTCTTGCGGGGAAAGATGGTTGTGCAATTCTAAAGACATTTGCACGTTTTGCCTGGCTGTCAAGCATTTGAGCAAATTGTGAGCTTGGAAAATATAGCCGATGTCGCGCCGGACTTTAACTAATTTACTTTTGCGCGTGCCGTGCAACTCTTGGTCGAGAATTTTGAGGCTGCCTTCTTGGATCGATCGCAACGCTCCAATTAAGGTTAAAAGGGTTGTTTTTCCCGACCCAGAAGGTCCGGTCATCAGCACGATTTCACCCGGATAAATATCGAGATTGATGTCAAATAATGTATGCTTGCGAAGCTGTCCTTCGCCAAAGTAATGGTTGAGGTTTTTGATTGAAACAACTGGTGTAGTGTTCATTGGCGATCGGGAATTGGTAATTGGTAATTGGTAATTGGTAATTGGTAGTTGGTAGTTGGTAGTCAGTTAGTTACCAGCTTAACTTATTTGACTAAAACTTGCTATAGCAATCCTATTTCATTCGTAAATCCATCCCAGCCAGAATGCTTGCAGTGCGGGTATCATGGGAACATGCAGCTTGCAAATCATTTACGATCGCTATCTATACCGGGCTCGGAAATTGCTCTGTTTACCAAGTTTAAAAAATATCTGCCGGATCTGCAGCCTGCAATTTTCTAACTGCGATCGCCCCCGATGCACCACACATAATTAGCGTCATTACAAACACAGTTAGAGCTTTCGCCACAGTCATGTACATCGGCAAACTTGTAGCATTTCTTCCTAAATTGTATAGCACCAAAGAAACTCCAAATCCCGGCAAATATCCGAGAATTGCTAGAATCAAAGCTTCTTGAAACACCACGCTCAAAAAGTAAAAATCCTGATATCCCATCGCCTTCAGCGTCGCGTATTCCGGCAAGTGGTCGGTAACATCAGTATAGAGAATTTGATAAACAATCACGATGCCGACGATAAATCCCATTGCCGCACCGAGAGTGAAAACAAAGCCGATCGCCGTACTTTCTTCCCAATATTTTCTTTCAAATTCGACAAACTCTGCTTTAGTAGAAATGCGCACGTCATTCGGCAAAGTTGCCCTCATTTTTTCAACAACAGCTTGAACGTCGGTTCCCGGCTGCAAGTGGACAATGCCTACATCAATTAAACCTTTCGTTCGGCGATCGGCAAAAATCCGCAGAAAGTTCAAATCGCTAGTAACCAGATTGCCATCGGCACCGAAAGATGCTCCTAAAGTAAATAACCCTTTTACTGTAACGCGGCGGTTGTCAACTTCTGTTTCAACTACTTTTCCTTGCTGGAAATACTCTGCTACCGGGCCGAATTCCGGGCGCGAAGCTCGATCGAATAAAACCACATCGGAAAGTTGAATTTTGTCCAAATTATTTTGAACTTCCGGCAGCTCAAAAATCGGATGAGTTGGATCGAAACCGATTACCATAAGTTGGCGGGTATTGCGCTGCTTTGGATCGGGATTTTTCCACAATCCAAAACCTAAATATACGGGGCTGATTGCGGTAACGCCGTTAAAACTCAAAGCTTGATACAAGCGCCTTTGGGGGAAGCTTTTCATGGCTATTAAAGCCGTAGATTGAGTGCTGGTGATAAAAATATCTCCTTTTAACTGCGAGTGAAAGCTGATGGAACTTTCAAATAGCGCATCTCTAAACCCGAACTGCATAAACATCAGCAAGTCGGCAAAGCCAATGCCTGCCAGTGCGATGACTAAGCGCATTTTTTCGCGAGTTAACTGTGCCCAAGCTAGCGGTATTTTTGCCATATGCGAAGGAAGAAGGAAGAAGGAAGAAGGAAGAGGGAAGAAGGAAGAGGGAAGAAGGAAGAAGGAAGAAGGAAGAAGGAAGAGGGAAGAAGGAAGAGGGAAGAGGAGGAGAGGTAGAGAGGGAGAGTTTTAAGTTTTGAGTTTTGAATAATAACTGTTTTTAACTCACAACTCACAACTCTTTACCAATTACCAATTACCAATTACCAATTACCAATTACCAATTACCAATTACCAATTACCATTTTAGATGTCTATTTTAACTTCGACCTGCAAGTTTGTGAAGGATGCAACTTTTTTGCTCGACTCGGGATCGAGGCGAATTCTTACTTCGATTACTCTAGCATCGGTGTCGGCGGCTGGGTCGGTATTCAAAACATCTTTTTTGCCGATTTGTCTGCCAATGCGTGCGACTTTTCCTGTTAAATTACCTGCAAAAACCGGGCTGGTAATTGTAGCGCGCTGGCCGTTGCGCACTTTGGCAATGTCGGTTTCGTAGACTTCTGCTACGGCGTACATTTGCTCGGTGCGGCCGAGTTCTACGATGCCATCTTGAGTGTTGATGCGCTCTCCTTGTCGGGTGTGAACTTTGAGAATGTAGCCGGATACAGGTGCTTTTACATAGCTTAAGTTTAAGTCTACTTGAGCTTTTTGTCTCGTGGCGATCGCGCTTTCAACTGCGGCTTGGGCGGCTTGCACGTCTTCGGGACGGACTTCGGCTATTTGGTCTAAAGTTGCTCTGGCTTGATTGACTTGCTCTTGGCCTGTTTCTGATTTTTGTTTGAGGGTTGCTTCGGCTTGATTTATTTCTTCTATACCTGTTTCTATCTTTTGGTTGAGGGCGGCCCGGGCTTGGTTAATTTCTTGCCTTCCCGTTTCTAGTTTGCGTTTGAGATTGGCGCGGGATTGATTGATTTCTTGTTTGCCTGTTTCTACTGCTTGCTTGAGTGCAGCTTGAGTTTCGGCTATTTCCTCTCGCAAAGTTTGTACGGTTTTTTCTAAGATTGCTTCCGCTTCTTTAACTTTCTGGCGCGCAGTTTCGACTGCTAAGCGTTTGGTGTCGTAGGCAGAAGCAGAAATAGCGCCTGTTTCTGACAGTTCTTTGTTGCGTTTTTCCTCGGCTTCAGCATTGGCTAATTCAGCTTTTAACCGATCGATCGTAGCATTTTGAGAGGCAATTTCGCCGCGTACTTGAGCTTGCAGCCGTGCAAGTTTGGCTTGCTGCACTTCGGTTTCTCTTTGCAGTTGCGCCTCCCATTTGGCAAGATTGGCTCGTTCTGCTTCAGTTTCTCTTTGCAGTTGCGCTTCAAATTTGGCAACGTTTGCTTGTTCGGCTTCGATTTCTCTCCGCATTTGAGCTTCTAAGCGAGCGACATTGGCTTGTTCGGCTTCAGTTTCTCTTTGAACTTGCACTTGGGATTTGGCAACTTCTGCTTGTTGAGCGCCGATTTCCCCGGTTTTTGCGCCTGCTTGAATTTTGGCTAATTCTGCTTGTTTGACTTTAACTTCTTTTTCCGCTTGCAAGAGGGCTGCTTGGAGTCGATCGCGCGTGTCAAGAATTGCTATTATTTGTCCTTGAGTAACTCGATCGCCCTCTTCTACTTTTAATTGTTCGATCCTCGCCCCCTCCGACGCCGATGGGGCTGACAATTTAATAACTTCTCCCTGCGGCGTCAACCTTCCCAATGCGGTAACGCTGTTGCGGGTGGCTGCTGGAGTTGGATTAGCAGTAGCAGCAACTTTTAATTCTTGGGCTTTTCTAACTTGAGATACTTGCCAAAAACCCACTCCTGTGGTAATGAGAGTAGCTGCTACTAACAAACCTAGGATACCCCGACCTGGTGGTTTCAAGAACGATTTATCTTTGACTTTTGATTCCTTTCCCATGATCCATGAGGTAGCTGACTTGCAGGTTGATTTTTGTTGCTGCCACCATCAGGTATTGTAAACTTATCTCAACTATTTGGGGAAATCAAAAAGCACTTCGGTCATGTAATTTTCTGCCCAATTGTGACCGAAAGCTCTTTCTAGCACGCGGCGGGTTTTGTCGTTTTGCTGCTGCTGGGTGCAATAGTAAATTTGAGCTTCCAGGACTTTCTCTGCTTCAGCGGCAGAGACTGGTTCAGAGGCGATCGCGAGTTGACAGTGAATTTCCACGTAAGATTCAACTATATCCAAAAATCGGCTTTCTTCTGCGATCGAATCCGGGCGCACAAACAGGCAAAATTCGGAAAAAATATCTCCCCACTCGGGAATTTGGCGGGGACAAGCAAATTGATTGACCGGCAGGTGTTGCAGTTGGTTGCGGTAGGTTTCCGACAAAGTGCGGTCTTGATTGAGGGGAGAAAGGTCGGCGATCGCGGCGCTAACTTGACCTTTCCCTGCTACGATATCGGTGCCGAACATTGGCAAAGCATAATTGGGTCTGGGAAACATCACGCAGTGGAGGATATCCAGCAGCGGCCCGACTTTGGCGAGTTCGAGGTGGATTTTGCGGAATTGGGGCGTTTGATAGCAGCGGTTTTCAATAATCAATTTTTCTCCTTCCAAGCGCCCTTCCACGTATCCCAACTCAGCGGGCAGGTGGTAGGGTTCGAGGTCGAGATAGCGGTGCCACACTGCTTCCATCCGTTCGGCTAATTCGCGGATGAGGTGGTGCTGTCGATCGCGCAGGGAAGGCTGGGATATTTCTAACATTTCTATTTAACGGTCGCTCTTAATAAAACTCGATCGTCCGGTTGCCGGATGCGGGAAAACAGGTAGGTGCTTTTCAGGATATCATTAAACAGTTGACAGTTGACAGTTGACAGTTGGTAATTTTCTTCCTGTTCTCTCTTCTGCCTGCCCTTCTGCCTTCTGCCTTCTGCCTTCATTCTAGTTTTAGAGGAGATTTTCTATGTTTGGTCTCGGATTGCCCGAAATGGGCATTATTGCAGTAGTCGCTATTCTAATTTTCGGACCTAAGAAAATACCGGAGTTGGGCAATGCTTTGGGCAAAACTTTGCGGAGTTTTAAGGAAGGGGTAGGTCAATCTGAGGATGAATCTGTTAGTAAGGATAAAGAGATTGAGGAAGAGGACAAGCCTAAGATTTAACTTGAGACTTTCCTATTTTATTGATTTTTGGTTGCGGGGGCGATCGAGAGTTTTTAGCGAAAGCGGTTGTAGGGACTCTCGATTATCAGCAGCTAGCAAACCTTTTGTTATTCTACTTGACACATCGGTCGCGGGGATTGGATGCAGCAACAGTCGGATAATTGTACCTATTTTTATAGGAACAGCAAGCTAAGCTTAATGGAGCGTGAATTGTTAATAGGTGAGTAGAGATGTTATCCCATCCCTACTCGCTTCCGGCTCTACAATTCAATGACTGCGACTTTCTTTTTAGTCTTTACGTCGCGAAGGACTACGGTATTGTAGGGGGAGGTATCCGTCCCTAAGGGGATGGGCATTTTAAAGGTACCCCTATCTTCTTTGAGTTCGCCTAGTTCTAGGGATTTATTTAAATTTCCATCTGTCGCTAGGTAGGCACTCAATTTCACTTGGGAATTTGCAATCTCAAAATCTTTAAAGAGTACGGCCTCTCCTCTCTCGGGATCATCCCGAGAATGACCGTGCCGTGCACGACAACCGAACTTTCTTCTTCATCTACGTTACCCATCAAAATGTCAGCGGGGTCTTGACCGTCCATTGCCAAATATCCTCAAATGTCTGTTGGTTTTCAATGCTTTTTAGCTTATCTTAATGACCGAGCCGTGACTAAACTATTAAGATAGAGATTCCGGATTTCGATCGCTCTACCGTTAGCAATAGAAACTTCACCCATCTGAGATCGATCGGAGGATTTTCAGCAGTAGTTTCACGCCTTAGGAAATTTTCGTTCTCTTACTTCGAGGGAATAATCTTTGACTGCTTGAGTAATTGTTTCCCGCAAATTGACATAAGCTTTCGCAAAAGGCGGCTGTTTTTCGGAAAGTCCCAGCAAATCGGAGGTGACTAAAACTTGTCCGTCGCAGTGCGGCCCGGCCCCGATACCGATGGTGGGAATAGTTAATTTTTCAGTGATTTGAGCCGCTAATTCTGCGGGAATGTGTTCTAAGACGATCGCGAATGCGCCTGCTGCTTCAAGGGCGATCGATTCTGCTAGGATGCGATCGGCTGTTTCGGCTGTTTTTCCTTGTTTTTTGTAGCCGATTAGGTGTACCGACTGCGGTGTTAAACCGACGTGTCCCATCACTGGAATCCCGGCAGATGTAAGGTGCGAAACAGTGGCGGCCATTACCGGATATCCACCTTCTAATTTTACTGCTTGCGCGCCAGTTTCTTTCAAAACTCTTCCCGCCGAGTGCATCGCTTGTTGGGGACTTTCTTGATAAGTTAAAAACGGTAAATCGACAACTAATAATGCTTGTGTAACTGCGCGGCGCACTGCTTTAGCATGGTGCAGGATTTCATCGAGAGTTAGCGGCAGTGTTGTTTCGTAACCCAATACTGGCATTGCTAGAGAATCGCCTACTAAGATTAGATCGATTCCTGCTCGATCGACAAGTTGGGCGATGGCGTAATCGAAACCTGTCAGCGCTACAATTGGACGCTGTTGCTGTTTCCATTGAATAAGTTGGTGTGTAGTTACTGCCATTTTACTGTAAATATATAAGTGTTTGTTTTCTGGTGCGGGATTTAATGCGGTAAGGTGCGCGCTGCAAGCCCTACATCTACCCGTGAATAACAGTCTTTATTTTACTATCAAACCTCGATCTAATTAATGCGATCGGGTGCAGGTTGTCAGTAAGGTGCGCGCTGCGCACCCTACATCTACCCATAAAGAACAGTATTTATTTTACTGTCAAACCCTGATATAACTTTACAATATTATATACGGCAGCCGCCACCTGTTCTGCATTAAATGGACTGGCACAGAAACTGGCTTTTTGCCTAAAAATACTTCATCCCAGCTTTCACGATCGTAAAAATCAGATTTCTTGGGCGTGAATGGGCAAGTTCCGCTTTATTTATGTTTAAAAAAACTGCAGATAAGTTTCCCCGCATCGTTTTCGGCAAATGGCAAAAGAGTTCCGTCTTTTTTTACCCGGCTGCGGCTGCGGCAGTTATAGATTTCTACAGGTTGTTTTACTCCGTCAATACTCACGATCGCCCTGTATTCCCAATAGTTTTTAGCGCTGCGTTTGAGATCGACAATGCAAATCTGTTTGCCCTCATAATTGCGGCATACAGATGCTGCTGCGGGGAGGGCGATCGAACAACAAAATATTAATAGTATAAATGACATAATATATTTCACAGTTGCTACCTCAGGATTTTACAGTCGGTTTTGAAATTGCCGATCGAGCGTCATGAATTTCTCGACATTGAAGAGATTTCTCGCCTTTAGCATAATTTACCTCTAGAACTAAGCATATTTTGAGTTGGCCCCCAGCGAGTCAATAGCTATGAGGTCAATTAGAATTGACTCCATAGCTGTTGATACTTCCGATACTGTTTCGATCGCGGCTCTGCTGCTGTGTGCTATCTTTTGTGCAAGCTGTGCGCCGTGCAGGAGTTGTGAGACCAACAACCGATCGCTGTACGGGCAAAACACAACTGATTTTCGGTTGCGAAAGCGAACATAGAAAAATCGTACTTTGTTCGATCGCGATCGAATCGAGGAAAGGTATCCGGCCTGCCCCGCCTTTCCTCAGAACGCCAGCCTGCGTCAGGCATGGCGGGGTCTCTAGGCAGAAAGTAAAATAAAAATGAAACACCACGCTTGTATTGCCATAGGAATTAATCAATATCAGTTGCTTCAGCCTTTGAGTTACGCGCAAGAGGATGCAGAGGCACTGTCTGCTTTTTTGGTTGAAGAGGCGGGTTTTGCTGCGGATCGGTGCCTGCTGATGACGGATGCGTCGCCGTCGCTGTGGGGCCACCCGACTTATCCGAATCGCGAAAATATTCTCAACTTGACCCGACGGTTGTGCAACGAACAGGTACAGCAAGGGGATTTGCTGTGGTGTTTTTTTAGCGGCTACGGTGTCAATTACGAGGGCAAGGATTATTTGATGCCCATTGACGGAAATCCGGCTGATATTCCAGGTACGGGAATTCCGGTAGAGTTGCTGCTGAATACTCTGAAAAATGCTCCAACGGAAACGGTGTTGGTGCTGGCGGATATGAACCGCAGCCAGAGCATGAAAGCGGGGGAAACCATCGGAGCTCAAACTGCTGAATTGGCGCGGGATCTAGAAATTCCGACGCTGCTTTCGTGCCGCCCGAATCAAGTTTCGCGGGAAACTTCGGCTTTACGCCAAGGATTTTTTACAACGGCCCTGCTGGAGGGTCTGCGATCGGGCCAATGCTCGACAATTAAGGGTTTAGACCGCTTTTTGAGCGAGCGCCTGCCGCAGTTGTGCGACCACCATTTGCGTCCGAAGCAGGAGCCTTTGATGGTGGTTCAACCTCCAGGTAAGGCTCATTTGGTAATTTTGCCGGACAATTCAGAGGCGATGGCTGCGGTTGCGGGGCGCAATGGCAACATGACGGCGGCGGCTGAGGTTGATGGGTTCGATCGCCCTTCGAGAGCGGGTGTGACGGCTCAAGTTGAACTGCCACCGGCGATGCGCGCTGTGGAGGAACCGCGAGTGCCGGTATCGACTGCATCGGAACTCAATTCGACGGCACCGACTGCGGGGGGGAACGATCGACCGATTGCGCCAAAACCTGAGGATGCAGATAACGGCGCGTCTGACAAGTCGTTTTTGCAGCAGTTGATTTTGTGGAGCGGTGCTACTGCTTTAGTGCTGCTGTTGGGCGTGTTTCTCACGAATCGATCGATTTTTTTCGCTGGGGATGGGGGAAACTCGCGATCGGTTGCTGAAAATCCTCAGAATCGCCCGGAAAAACCTGCTGGGAATTCCATCCTGGGCGGTGGGGAAGCACCAAAACAAGCGCTACCGGGCGGTGGTGGAGCATCCCAGAACCAGCCCGCACCGCTGCCTGTGGGTGCGATCGCGCAGCCGGGAGCTCAGGCGAAGCCGCCGTCGAGTACGGAAGTTTGGGCTGAGGCGAAAACTTTTATCAGAAACGGTTCGGCTTCGAGTTTTAATCGGGCGGTGGCTAAGGCTCGATCGATCCCGCCTACCGATCCGCTGTACCCTCAGGCCCAGCAGGATATCGAACGCTGGAGTTTGACGATTTTGGATATCGCTAACGGGCGCGCGGCTAGGGGCGATTTCCAGGGAGCGATTGGGGCGGCACGGTTGATGCCTGATGCGAACAAACAGGTTTTCAATCAGTCTCAGGAAGCAATCGCTCAATGGCAGCAGTTAGCCAAGCAGCAGCAGGCAAATGCTGCGGTGCTGGCTGCTGCGAAGAAAGAAGTTAAGCGCGGTGTGGCTTCTTCTTACAGTCAGGCGATCCAGAAAGCCAGCACGATCGAACCCAATGAACCCCTGCACCAGGAGGCTCAACAGTCGATCGGCGAATGGAGCGAAAGTATTTTGAAAATCGCTCAGTTGCGGGCTTCTCAAGGAAGGTTGAAGGATGCTGTAGCGGCTGCTTCGCTGGTGCCTGCAGATACTAAGAGTTACGATCTGGCTCAGAAGGCGATCGCGGGTTGGAAAACCAAGTTGCAAGATCGGAAAAAAAATTAATCGATCTTGAATTTCCAAAATTTCCAACTCAAAACTTGCAATTAAAAGCTTGCATTTTTACAAATTCCCGGCTCTTATCGTATGGAAAATCAAAATTTTCCAAAAGTAAGGGCGGGAATTTCGATTTTAGATTTGCGATTTTAGATTTGCGATTAGTAATTTTAAATTTTAGATTTTTGATTAGTAATTTTAAATTTCTATTTTAGATTTTAGATTTTTAAGACTCGGAAATCTCCGGAAGCTCTTTTTTGTCAAACAAACTTCCTCCAAAAGTTTGACACCACTAACCGTAGCCAAAAAAATCGATCTGTGCTATGTGACAGCAAACACCTAAATTTGTGATTTCTATTAATTACTCAGAGATTGCCAAATAGTTAAATTATGTAAATATAGTAGGTAGGGTGTCTGGGGATTTCGCAGCTAATTAAGAATTTGATGGCAGAGAACGTTAACTGTTGCAGACACGATCGGGAATTGCAAATTGTATGACAACTTTAAGATTTGACCTTCAAAACTTGCAGAACTTGAAACGTCGAGTATTTTGGCAAATTTCACGCCTGCCCGCGGCAACGCTGGTAGTGTTGGGTATCGTTGCTTTTACAAGTGCGATCGCGGCGGCATGGTTTTCCGGCGAAGCAACTACCAGCAGTTTTTTTGCCTCACTTAACTCTTGGCAGCAAAATCCACCCTGGTGGTTGCAGGTTCCTGATGTTAGCAAACAGTATTTGTTAATACCCGCAGTCTTGTTAGTGTCGGTTGCTTTGGCTGCAATTAAAATTTCGCCAACTCCGCAAAAATGGTCGCGGGCTGTGGTAGTTGCGATCGTTCTGGCTTTGACAATTCGCTATGTTTTGTGGCGGTCGATCGCGACTTTAAATCTCAGCGATCCCCTAAACGGGATCTTTAGTTTGGGGCTGTTTTTCTTAGAAATGTTGATGTTATTCAGCAGCAGCATTCAACTGTATTTAATGCTGCGATTGAAAGACCGCCGCCGAGAAGCTGACCTGATGGCTGTTGCCGTTGAGTCGGGAGATTTCGCCCCCAGCGTAGATATTTTTATCCCTACTTACAACGAGCAGGCTTTTATTTTACGCCGGACTGTCATTGGCTGTCAAGCTTTGGATTATGCCAACAAAAAAGTATATTTACTCGACGATACTAAGCGTCCTGAAATCAAAGCTTTGGCTAAAAAGTTAGGATGCGAGTATCTAACGAGACCCGACAACAGTCATGCCAAAGCTGGAAACATCAATCACGCCACCGCCCGGACGAATGGAGAAATAATTGTTGTTTTCGATGCGGACTTTATCCCGACTACCAATTTTTTAACGAGAACAGTTGGCTTTTTTCAAAATCCCGAAATTGCCTTAGTGCAAACTCCCCAAAGCTTTTACAATCACGATCCGATCGCCCGCAATTTGGGATTGGAAAATATTCTAACTTCAGAAGAAGAAGTATTTTACAGGCAAATTGAAACCATCAAAGACGGTGCCGATAGCGTAATTTGTTCCGGTACATCTTTTGCAGTCAGGCGCAGTGCTTTAGAAAAGGCGGGCGGCTTTGTGACCGATTCAATTTGCGAAGATTATTTTACCGGAATTCGGCTGTCCGCGATCGGCGGTAAATTGGTTTATTTAAATGAGAAATTAAGTGCCGGTTTGGCTGCGGAAAATATATCCGCTCATTTAACTCAAAGATTGCGGTGGGCTAGAGGAACACTTCAGGCGTTTTTTATTGATGCCAATCCTTTAACAATTCGCGGCCTCAGACTCGTACAAAGACTGTCTCATTTAGAAGGATTGCTGCACTGGTTTACGAGTTTAACCAGAGTTTTATTCCTGTTAATGCCTCTAGCTTATTCATTTTTAGACATCATGCCGCTGCGGACAAACTTGCAGGAATTGCTGTATTTTTTCCTGCCTTACTATTTAGTACAAATTACGGTATTTTCCTGGTTGAACAATCGATCGCGCTCGGCTTTGCTGTCGGATGTTTACTCGTTCGTACAGTGCGTGCCTTTAGCGGTGACGGTGGTGAGTGCGATGCTGAATCCTTTTTCTAAAGGGTTTAAAGTCACGCCAAAAGGGATAGCGAGCGATCGATTTAGTTTTAACTGGAATTTGGGATGGCCGTTGATGCTTTTATTTGCTGCTACGGCTTTCAGTTTGTGGCGCAACTTCACTGTTTATCTCGCTAAAAATACGGTGGAATTGCAGGGAATACCTGAAAATGCTGATTTGTTAAAAGGGATAAGTTTTGGCTGGATTTGGAGTGCTTATAACTTGCTGATGCTGGGAATTGCCTTGCTGATTTTGATCGATATTCCCAAGCCGGATATTTACGAATGGTTCAATTTGCGCCGAGTGGTGCAGTTGAATGCGGGCGATCGCACTTTTTGGGGAATAACTACTGCTATCTCGGAAAGTGGTGCGGAAATTGCTTTGACTCAAATGCCGAGTTGGGCGCGCGAAAATAGTTCGATCGCAGGTCATTTCTCGACAGCAAAAAGTTGGCATCAATCTGGGAATCGAAACAGCTATTTGCAGGATAATGTTAATGTAAATGATGCGATTGCCGCCACTAAATCGAGCCGATCGCCCGCACTATCAATCTTGGAAGTGGGAACAGAGGTTAGTTACGATCGAAATTCGATCGACTGCGAAGCCGCTACTTTAAAAATTGTGGAAGAAGGCTGTTTGATTCCTGTAGCTAAAATTGAATTTATCGGTGGTAAATGTCAGTTTGAGTCTGGTGGTAAGGAGTCAGCAAAGTTGAGTTTTGCCCAATTTCCAACAGTACGAATTGCGTTCGATCGACTGAACATCAGCCAACACCGGCGCTTGATAGAAATGCTGTATTGTCGGCCCGGACAGTGGCTGTCGCAGGAAAGTCCCGGAGAGTGGCGTTCGCTGTGGTTGCTGTTGAGAATTGCCTTCAAACCGCGATCGATTTTTGAAAGAAACAGGCGAGAAAGACCGATCGGAGTTGCGCAATTTTAAAGCAGGTTGCAGGCTTAAGAAGTTTAAGTTCGTAGTTGCGCTTCAGCGCCGGCCGGGGCTGAAGCGTAACTACAAACAAATAGCTCCCCTACACCTCTTCTCCTAACTGTCGCAGCCGCTGGGCTAATTGTTCTGCCCGTTGCCGTTCTGGATGATTTCCAACCTTAGATTTCAATCAACCCCAAGCTGATTTGAATGGACTGGTTGACCTGCGCCATTGTTTCATCAGTCAGTTTGCCAAGACGCTTAACCAAACGCTGTTTGTCAATCGAGCGAATTTGGTTTAGCAAGATTACTGAATTCACGGTCAATCCACCTTCTGGCGGCTGAACCAGCACTTCAGTTGGATACAACGTGTCATCAAATTGAGAGGTGATGGCAGCAACAATTGTTATTTGGCTGTGCTCATTCGCAATATCATTTTGCAAGACAAGCGCTGGTCGCGTTTTTTGAATTTCAACCCCAACCGTTGGGTCGAAGCTAACAAGATAAATTTCCCCCCGCTTGGGTTGGGCTAGTTTGCGTTTTGCCGCCATACTTCTTCCTCAACCGCAAACCAATCATCTGCTAGCTGCCGATCGCGGCCTGCACGGCTAATAGCTCCTTCTTTTAGCTGTTGTCGAAGTTTCTCTTTTTGAATCTGGGTGATGTAAGCGCAGATTGCAGCATGAATAAAACGACTGCGATCGCCTTTCGGTACGAATCGATCGAGCTCTTGCAGCGTTTCTGTTGGTAATGTGATGTCGATCCGATGATATGTCATCTATTGAAAATACACAGTTAGAGTAAGTACCTACAGTATATCATCGGCCAACTAGGAAATCTGGTTAAAATGCGCTGTTTACCATCACTGGCTCGGTTATAGCAATCCTAAATCATTTGTGTAATTCTTGTAGGGGCAAACCCCCCGAGATCGCCCGATAGATAAGGGGTAGGCACGGGGGCACTCCCTCCGCTACGCTTCGCCCCTACAAATTTTGCGAATCATTTAGGATCGCTATAGTGGCGATCGCTTTGGTTCAACTCTCAACTATTTACAAACCGAATAGCGGCACAAATTCATAACCGTAACTGGTGCGATTTCCGGGTTTAACTATTACTAACTGCACTGCTCGATTGCGATCGCCCGAAGGTAAAAATTGAATCGTGCCAGATGCCCCCGTTGCCGAAAAATCTGCTGCTGATAAAGTCTGTTGAATGCCGTTACGAGTCGGATTGCGCTCCAAACCGGCAATCAACGCTTGAGTCGCATCGTAGGCTAAAGCCGTGCGCCAACTTACCTCAGCATCCCACAACTGTTTGGATGTTTGGGGAAAATCTGACTGCGGATCGGCGAGGATGTGCCAAGGAATTGCTAACACCATATCCGTTGCTTGCGCGCCGCCAAGTTGCAATGTTTTCGCCGTATAAGCGCCATCTCCTGCTAGTAATGACAGCCGTTTGTTGTTGGCTTGTACTACTTGCAAAGCCCGATCGATCGTGGTGGCATTGGATGCTAGCATGATGGCTTCTGCTCCTTTGGCGATCGCTTGTTGAACGCTATCGGCAGCATTAAAATTGCTGTTCCCAAGGTCAAATTCTGCTACTATTTGTCCTCCATCTGCGTAAAATGCGGTGGTGAATTCATTTTTTAAAGAGTTGCTGTAACTGCTGGCAGAATTGAAAAATACAGCTACTTTTCGCTTTTGCAATTTTGCGATCGTATAGCGGCAAAGAGCATTCGCAGAAAATCGATCGCTCGGTACTGTCCGAAATATATTGTTACTAATTCCCGATAGCTGAACTGAGGTGCTGGTAGGAGAAATTGCTACTAATTGATTTTGTTGGTAAACCTTGCTAGCTGCTAAAGTTGTATCGGAGCCAAAATGTCCGATTACTCCTAAAATATCAGGATTTTGTGCTAAAGCAGCGGCTATTTGCGAGGCAATTTCCGGGCTGTCATCGTCGCTAGCAATTAGCACTTTGAGAAATGTACCATTAATGCCGCCTTTCTGGTTAATTTCATTTTGAGCTTGAGCGACACCGCGCAAAACCTCTAAAGCACTGCCGATATTTGTGCTAACAGGAACGGCAACGGCTATACCGTAAGCTTTGCGATCGCCAATCCGGGCGTTATTGAGGTAAATTAAGGCTTCTGGATCGTTGCGATTTGTTTTTAAGGATGTTTCTAAATCGGCAATAGCTGTACTGTAATCGCCGGATGCGAGAGCTTTTACTGCTGATTGTTTGGCGGCTGTTGACCATCCTGGAACTAATTGTTTTTTCCCCGCACTAAAACGCTGTTGAGTTGAATCCTGCGATCGTCCAGAATTGGCTGTGTTGGGTTCAGAAACAGTCGGATTTCCAGGAGATAAATTGCCAATATTGCTCCTGCTGCTTGTCAGCCACCAGACACCGGCACCGGCTAATCCGAGGGTAATTAGGAGCGATAAGATGAGAACGGGGATTTCATTTTTTTGGGACATATAGCAGAAGGAAGAAGGAAGAAGGAAGAAGGAAGAAGGAAGAAGGAAGAAGGAAGAGGGAAGATGGAAGATGGAAGATGGAAGATGGAAGAAGGAAGATGGAAGAGGGAAGATGGAAGAGGGAATAATAGTAACGGTTTGAACGATCTAGAATGTCCTAACCATCTTGGCGATTGCTATAACTGCACAATTTTAGATTTTTAGGTTGAAAAGTTTACAACTAGGCAAGCAGGAAAAGCAAGCAGGAAAAAATGCACTTTCTAGCAAGTCTCAAGTGGGTCAGATCGACATCAACTCTTGTCCGAGGGATTACCAGCGATCGCAATGGTTTGTCGTGCGTTTCGTTCGCAGAGTCTGCGGACTTAAGTCCGCACCACAAACTAATATTATTGCGGTCGATAGACCGAACGCGATATCGGATAAATATAGCAATCTAGCACTAGCATCTGTTGTTCTGTTAAGGAAAACCCTATCAAAAAAACTGCTTCAGGTCAATTCATAAATTCATATCTCGATTTCATAAAATTCATAGCAATGAGTTCATAAAATTCATAGCAATGAATTTATTAGATTGTCGATCGAGAACAGCAGAATGCCCCTATTTTAGCAACCCGATCGAGCGTTGTGAGACGAATGCGCAGGATAATGTCAAATTTTTCTTAATTTATCTTAGACGAAACACGAGGCAGTTCGCAGTATAATATATCGCGAATGCTTGGATCTCTGTGGTTTTGGTGACGTGGCTTTGGTAACTGGCTTTGGTAACGTGGTTTTGGTAACTATGTATAAATTAACTCTGGAATGGATGGAAGAAGGGCGGGAGCGATCGCAAACCTTTACTTCCGCGCAAGCCACTAAATGTCCGGGCGCAATTCGCATCGGGCGATCGAAGGAACAGTGCGACTTGGTGCCAAGTGAGACAGAAAGCAGTTTATCTCGGTTGCACGTAGAAATCTTTCTCAATACTAACACTAATAATTTCTGGGTGCGAAACTTGACGCGCGATCGACCTTCAGCCAAACGCAACCCGATAATTGTTGACGGTCAAAAAATTATGGATGGGGAGATAAAGATCGAAACTGGCAGTCAAATACAAATGGGAAAAATAACTTTAAAAATCCGGGCGATCGAGCAATTAGAAGTAGAGCAAACCGAGCGAGTTTCCGGTCAGCCAGTTTACGGCATCAAATGCCCCAGCGGTCACATTTTGCCCTACAATTATTTAGGGCTATTTTGCCCGCACTGCGGCAAAGGAATACAATCGGGAGAATCGGAAGTATTAAAGTAATTTAAGATTTTAGATTTTCGATTGAAGATTGCAGTACGAATGATTGGCGATCGAAGGTTGAAAGTCGATCGAAGACTAGGGCGTGTTTTCAAAGTCTTCGATCCCCCCCAGCCCCCCTTTTTAAGGGGGGAGTAAGAATCTTCAAGTCCCCCTTTTTAAGGGGAGCCACTGCGATCTTGGGGTTCCCCCAAATGAAGCAAGTGGCGTGGATTTAGGGGGATCGGAATTTCAAGGAGTAGTTTGAAAACACGCCCTAGAGGGGAGGACTTGAGATTTTAGATTTTAGATGGGCGATCTAAGATTGAAAGTTCGATTTTCGATTTATAATTATAGAGTGAAGAGTGGTGAGGTAGGCTATGCAAATTCAACTCAGTTGGGAAGATCCAGTTACCGGAGAAATGAGGCAGCCAGTTTTTAATATTCCCGTAGCTTTGGGTCGGGAAATCGGTCAAATGCCGACAAATATTGACGGGCAGCAAGTTTCGCGGGCAGTATTTAGAAGCGAAGAAATTTCGCGATTTCACGCATTAATCGGATTGGTTAGCGGTCAAATAACGATTTCCGATCGCAGCGCCAACGGCTCATTTGTCAATGGAGAGAAAATTCAAAACTCCAGCAAACAATTAACTAGCGGAGATACCTTACAAATCGGTCCCTACAGCGTGACAGTCGGATTGTTAGTAACCGCAGAAACAGATCCGACCAAAATATTGAATCAAGAATCTACAATTATCTTCAATCCAAATACTAACATCCTCAATTCTAAAGCTGCTGAAGCACAAGGACGATCGGTTTCATCCCCGCCAATATCTTTCAATCCCGATACCGATTCCCTGCAAACTCAACTGCCTCAAATTCCCCCAGTTCCCAATACTTTAACACCTTTTCCGCCTCCAGAATTATTTGCAGCCGATCGAGTATCTGTTGAAGCGCTGCACGCTACCGGCAAGCAAATTGAAGAAACAAACTACGCTGCTGTCGGCGGCGGAATGGGTACATTTGTGTGGGTAGATACTATCAGAACTTGCGGAGTCAAACGCGAACAAATCGCCATTATCAGTTTGGAAAGCAAGCCCTACGGACGGTATCAAAGACTTTGCCGCAACTCGCAAATTCCCGGTCACGAAAGAATTCGATCGGGCTCGGATTCCTGCCCCGATAATATTTGGGGATGGCCCGGCTACGCATTGCGCGAAGCAGCAAAAGAACTGATTTCCGGTCAATTTGTTGGAGGATTAAAGCATTTGTGGCAAGTCTTTGCCGAACCGGTACTTGCTGACACTTATACACCGCAAGCTCAAAATGTTTTTGCTTCAATGGATAGAGAAGCAAAACGCATCGGCTGGGACGAAATGCTGCGTTACGGCCGAGTGCGGGGCATCCGCAAAACCGACGACGGCAGATATGCGATCGCCTATTCCGTACCCCAACCAAATTCTAGCAGCGAACACCGATTTTTACTATCAAAATACATCCACTTAGCGACCGGATATCCGGCCATCAGATTCTTGCCTGACTTGCAAGATTACCGCGCCCAAACCGGCGATTTTCGATCGGTAGTAAACGCCTACGAAGAACACGAACACGTTTACGAACACTTGTCCCGCAATGGCGGCACAGTCATCGTCCGCGGCCGGGGAATTGTTGCTTCGAGAATCTTGCAAAGGCTGTACGAAATTCGCCAGCCCAGCAACCAAATTAGCGTCATCCATTTAATGCAGTCTCCTAAATCCCAAGGTAACAAATTTGGGTTGTCCCAGCGCTATGTAGAAAATCAGTGGGAATTCCAACCTTACAACTGGCCGAAAGGCACTTGGGGCGGCGATATGCGGGCCATGCTAGAAGCAGCAAGCCCTCTCAAAAGGTACGAATTACTAACAGCTTGGGGCGGTACGACTACCGCCAGCCGTCAAGATTGGCGGCACATAGTTAAAACCGGAATGCAAGCAGGTTGGTATACGATAAAATTCGGTCAAGTAGAGCGAGTAGAAAGGCAAAATGGCAAGTTAGTTACCTACATCAAAAGCGGCAATTATGAAGGTATCGAAAAAATTAAGGCTGATTTTATTATCGACTCTACCGGTTTGGAAGCTAAACCTAAAGACAATCCGTTATTGGACGATTTAATCGAGCGCTATAATTTGCTGCTGAATCCCTTTGGCAGGCTGCACGTAGCCAACGATTTTGAAATAGTAGAAATGCGGAACGATCGAGCTAAAATATATGCTGCCGGCATCATGACTTTGGGCGGTCCCTACGCACCTGTCGATACTTTTTTAGGATTGCAATATGCCGCCCACCGTGCCGCTGAAGGTTTAGCAAGAGCAAAAGCCCCCGGAATTCGCCACCTAGAAGGCATCGGATCTCTTTGGCAGTGGTTGAAATGGGCAACAAATCAATCGCCATCATGAAGGAAGTTGACAGTTGACAGTTGACAGTTGACAGTTGACAGTTGACAATCAATAAAATTTATCTGCGTTGATCTGCGTTAATCCGCCTTGCATCTGCGGTTGCAAGTTACCAATTACCAATTCCCTCCGCAACGCTCGGCCCATTCCCAATCTAAAATCAAAAATCTAAAATCCCATGACCCCTACATTATTTGGCCGCTGGCAAACTCGGATATTTCTCTTATCTACAGTTGGTGTTTTAGCCTCTTTACCTTTTTACTTGGGTTACTTAGGAACCAGATACAACCCGATTTATTTTTGGGTATTATTTTATGTCGGACTCTTAGGCTTGGGCTGGGATGTTCTCTACGACTTTTTGCAAAAATTTATGTGGGATAGAGACTGGCCCGGTGTTTTCCAATTTTTTGCTGCAACTGTCGAAGGAGTAGTGCTCGGATCGACAATTAAAATATTTGGTCTGCCCTACATTCAGCTAGAATATTTTAAGATTCCCACTTTTATCAAACATTACTCTTTAGTTTGGGTATCCGTTTACCTTTCTTCTTGGGTAATCATGCGGCTGATGTTTCCTCGCTGGCGGTTTCGAGGCGGCGAATGGATTGGCAAGTGGCCGAGAAAGAGTTGATAGTTGATAGTTGACAGTTGACAGTTGGTAGGGGCAGTGCCCCCGTGCCTGCCCTCAATTGATAGTTGACAGTTGACAGTTGACAGTTGACAGTTGACAGTTGAATCCGAAAGCAGTAATTAGTTAACCATTATTTTTCTTTAATTTTTCCTGGCTTCCGGTGGTAGGAAGTGCGTGCCTTACTACTAAAATAGCTGCCCGGTGTGCGCAGCGCTCACCGGGCAGCTATAATAAATCGAAACAGTTATTTTTTGCTTAAATCCTCCTACTAAAATCCTCAGCGAAGACCATGAAAATTAGTTATTTAGCAAAGGTTTTTTCTGCTTCAATTCTCACTATCGGATTGGCTGCTGGCTGCGGGACATCCTACAATATAACTCCTCCCAACACCGCAACTGTACCGCCAGCTAGTCCAACAGAGGCTAAATCAAGTCCCAACGCTAAAAATGTCGAGGCAACTAAATCAAGTCCCAAAGCAGAAAAAGCAGAAAAAGCAGACAACTCGATTCCCAAAGTATTTTACAGCGAAAAAGGAGTAGCGATTCGCGGTACAGATCCTGTAGCCTACTTTACTGAAAGCAAACCAGTTGCAGGAAAACCAGAATTTACTCATAAATGGGGCGATGCTACTTGGCAATTTTCTAGCGCCCAAAATCGAGATTTGTTTGCTCAAAATCCTGAGAAATACGCGCCTCAATACGGGGGTTTTTGTGCTTGGGCGGTGAGTCAAGGCTATACGGCTGCTACCGATCCGAATGCTTGGAAAATTGCGGACAACAAACTTTATCTCAATTACAATTCTGCGGTACAGTGGGGTTGGGAAAAAGATATTTCTGGCAATGTTGCTAAGGGCGATAAAAATTGGCCGGGACTTGCTAAAGAGAAAAAGTGATTGGAATCGATCGAGAATTATAGCCGAAGGCAGAAAGAAGAGGGCAGAAGGCAGAAGGAAGAGGGATTCACACTAACGCTTTGGGCAATCTAAAATGTCCTAACCGCCAAGGCAGTTGCTATATATAGGCATTACACCAAGAAACCGGGTTTATTTGCAGAGTTTTCGTTGAGAATCGGAGATTTTTCACTCCAAACCCGGTTTCTAACTACCTGTGCGTCATTACCAATTACCAATTACCAATTACCTATTTAGTTTTTATATTTTTTTAGCTTTTTAACTGCTTAGTTACAAATTTTTACGCAGCAAATTAGTACCTATCATAAACATTTAACAAACAGCTTTTCTTAATTATATCTTTATTTTTGGCGCGATCGAGGTAGCGATCGAGTCCTTAGCAGCAAAGGATTCAGGAGAAAAAATAAAGTTTAGTGAATTTTATAAAAAGAACTGCAATACTTTGTAAAGTAAGCAGGAAAGTTGAAAATTTTCTAAAGACAAAGTAACGAGATTGAAAGGTGGATAAAGTAGTAAATATGACTGTTTGTCAAAGAAGAAGAGTGATAAGCTCGGTTCAGCTCAACAGGAGTAAGGACTCAGTATTTAATTAAAAAGTTCGATCGGCAAAATGCGAAGGAAAAGTTCATGGCAAATTCAGTTTTGAACCAACAAAATGCAGCAACAGAGCAGTGGCAGGCAAAAGATATCGCGCGCAGCTTAGTTTGGAAAATCGCGATCGCCACGTGGCTGTTAATGGCTGTAGGTAGCGCGACGCGAGTCATGAATGCGGGTCTCGCTTGCCCGGATTGGCCGCTGTGCTACGGCGAATTAATACCCGCAGCGCAAATGAATTTGCAGGTATTTCTAGAGTGGTTTCACCGCTTGGATGCTGCCGCCATAGGCTTGAGCGCGATCGCTCTTTTAGGACTATCTTGGCTGTACCGATACCGCTTGCCCGGATGGATGCCGATCGCGAGCGCCCTGGCAGTATTTTTAATAGTTTTTCAAGGCGTGTTAGGCGGGCTCACAGTCACCGAACTGCTGCGATTTGATATCGTTACCGCCCATTTGGGAACCGCTTTGCTGTTTTTCAGCGTGCTGCTGGCGATCGGTTTTATGCTTTCTCCCTACGAAGCTACGGGCAATACGGGCAAATTGGCTTGGATAAGTTCGATCGCCGCCTTGTTAGTTTACCTGCAAAGCCTGCTAGGAGCTTTAGTCGGCTCCAGATGGGCGCTACATCAATGTTTGAGTTCAAAAGAATTGTGCTTGGTAATGAACAGCCACATCGCCGGTATAGTACCAGCTACCGCAGCAACTTTAGCAGTAGCAATTATGGCTTGGCGGCAGCCGGCACTGAGTGGAAACTTGCGGAAACTAGCGAATTTCGCGAGTCTTTGCTTGATTGCCCAATTAGTTTTGGGAGTGGCAACTTTCCGGATGCACCTGCAAGTAGAACCGCTAACAGTTGCTCACCAAGCAGTGGGAGCGGCTTTGCTGGGAACTCTCGTAGGTTTTAGCGTTTTAGCTTGGCGCGATCGAGCTTTATCCGCTTAATATTCGATCGATCTTTTGGGCTACAGAAAATATCTCCGATCGAACCTGCAGCTACCAACGAGCGATGACTGCCGAATAACGACCCGATAATTATTAACAACTCAAAACGATGCAAGAAATTCTTACTAACAACAGCCCTCGGCTGCACCAAAACCTTTCGCAAGTAATCCAAAGTTACTACCAACTCACCAAACCGAGAATTATTCTGCTGCTGCTAATTACCACATCAGCAGGAATGTGGATGGCTGCTAAAGGAGAAGTCGATCCGCTGCTGCTGCTAGCAACTTTAACCGGAGGAACTTTAGCTTCTGCTGCGGCAAATACGATTAACTGCGTGTACGACAGCGACATAGATTACATCATGGAACGCACCCGCTGGAGGCCGATTCCTTCAGGTAGAGTTAAGAAGCGGGATGCTTTAATATTTGCGATCGTCCTGGCTGCATTATCTTTCACTTTACTAACAGTTGCGGCTAACTTATTAGCAGCTTTGCTAGCAATGTCGGGCATCGTATTTTACGTCTTGATTTACACCCACTGGCTGAAGCGCCACAGCGTCCAAAATATCGTCATCGGCGGCGCAGCCGGCGCGATTCCTCCCCTGGTTGGGTGGGCTGCGGTAACGGGAGATTTAGGTTGGGGCGCGTGGTTGCTATTTTTAATTATCTTCCTGTGGACGCCGCCGCATTTCTGGGCTTTAGCAATTATGATTCGCGACGAATACGCCGAAGTTGGCGTGCCGATGCTGCCGGTAATTGAGGGCGACGAACCCACAGCCCGTCAAATTTGGGTTTACACGCTCATCATGATTCCAGTAACTTTGTCGTTAGTTTATCCGCTGCATTTAGCCGGTGCGGTGTACGCAGCCACAGCAATTTTCTTGGGAGCTATTTTTGTTCAAAAAGCCTGGTTGCTGCTGCAAACTCCAGAGGATAGAACAGTCGCTCGATCGCTCTTCAAATACTCTATTATGTACCTGATGCTATTGTGCGCCGGTATTGTGGTTGATAGTTTGCCAGTTACCCAGCAATTTACCACTGCTTTTGTTGCCAATATGCAAACTTTCATTAGTACAATTGTGATGCAGTAGCAAGCGAGATCGGTGTTAGATCGCGATCGATTTATCTGTACTTCACTTACTAGCAACAGTGCTGTTATTAACGTCAAGCCCGCACCCAGCGGGTTTTGTCTTTTTTGCAGTTATTCGAGCAACTCTCAACTATCAACTTTCAATTATCAACTATCAACTATCAACTCTCAACTCTCCACTATCCACTATCCACTCTCAACTAACAGATGCGGTAAAAACCTGGTTTCTGAGGTCGGAGTACAGAATGCCTGTTAGCATAGAATTAGATGAGCTTTAAGATTTGACATTTACTCTCACCGACAAATAGGAGTTTTCGATCGTGCCAATCAGTCTCGACTTAGTTATCGGTCTCCTGACAGCAATTCCCTTCGGCACCATCAAAGACAAACTTCAACGCAGCGAAACAGTCATCAAATTATTAAAAAAATTAAACCTCGACCCGGATACTCCGCCGCCAGATTTTAACGGAGTTTATGTTTATACTTTAGTCGAGTACGGGGCGGGAAAACCCCAACAAATTTTAGAACTGTTTCGCCAAGCAGAGATTAAAGCAGCATTTCAGAAAGCTTTCGACTCCGACAATCCAGCTATTTTGATGAAAGCAGGCGAAGATTATCTGAATGAGTCGGCTTTAGGCAAGGAAATTCGCGATTTAGGCATCGATCCGAGGCGAGAATTTATGGCTTTTGCGGCCGTGTTTATGGAAGTAGCAAAGCGGACGCGATCGATCGGCGATGTGATGGTAGGAAATGCGATCGCCTCTTTACAAAAACGTCTATCTATGGTACTCGAAAGAATCGATCGCCTGCCGACTCTCGAAGGAATTCGCACTGAAATCGCCCGTTTAGAAGCTGAAGATTATCCCGCACTGCCTGCAGGGCGATCGAGCAACATTCAAAAGTCTCAAGCTTTTATTTTAGCGCAACAAGTCCGGGGTTGGTTTGAAACATTAAGTTATCGGTTTGAGACCTATGAAATTTGGGAAAATAGTTATTTTGAATGGATTATTAATGTTCCCATCAGGCGCAATCGGTACGATCGCATCTTAGTGCGCGGCATTGCTGGAGAAGCGGGAATCAGGGACATCTCAGCCTTGCGCGAATCGGTGGAAAAACAGCGCACCGATGAAGGCTGGTTAGTTACCGCCCGCCGCATCAGTCGCGCCGCGCGGGATGAGGTAGAGAAAGCCGAAAATCGTAATTTAGCTTGCTATACCTTTGATGAATTACTCGACCAAGATGCCGATTTTACCGCTTATCTCGATTGGCTGGAAACTGAAATTAAAACTAGACAAATTGATACTAAATACGTACCTTTAGCTTGTACGAAAGACGAAATTGACCCCGATACTCAGTGCAAAATAGGCGTCAGTCATTATGACGATCGAGATGGCTGGATTGAAGGTTATATAGATCTGTGGTTGGACGATCCGGCAAAAGAACACATCTCAGTTTTAGGGGAATTCGGAACTGGTAAAACTTGGTTTGCGATGCACTATGCTTGGCTGGCACTGCAACGCTACCGAGATGCGCAAAATCGCGGCTTAGAACGACCGAGGTTGCCGTTAGTAATTCCGCTGCGAGATTACGCCAAAGCAGTTAGCGTCGAGTCGCTATTTTCCGAGTTTTTCTTTCGCAAACACGAGATACCTTTGGCGGGTTATTCTGCCTTTGAACAACTCAATCGCATGGGCAAATTTCTGCTAATTTTCGATGGTTTTGATGAAATGGCCGCTAAGTGCGATCGGCAAGAAACGATCAACAACTTCTGGGAACTAGCAAAAACCGTCGTTCCCGGCGCGAAAGTCATGCTGACTTGCCGTACCGAACATTTTCCTGAAGCCAAGGAAGGACGAGCATTATTAAATGCAGAACTGCAAGCATCAACAACTATTCTAACAGGCGAAACTCCCCAATTTGAAGTATTGGAACTAGAGAAATTTAACGACGCGCAAATTCGGCAAGCGCTGTCATTTCAAACAGAAGTGGCGACTGTCGAAAAAGTGATGGGAAACCCCCAACTATTGGATTTAGCGCGTCGCCCGGTGATGACTGAGTTAATTTTGGAAGCATTACCAGATATTGAAGCTGGAAAACCAGTCGATATGTCGCGGATATATCTGTATGCGGTGCGGCGGAAGATAGAGAGAGATATCAAAGCAGAACGCACTTTTACTTCTGTAGCAGATAAGCTTTACTTTTTGTGCGAACTGTCTTGGGAAATGCTGTCTACCGACCAAATGAGTCTCAATTATCGCGGTTTTCCCGATCGCATCCGCGGCCTGTTTGGTTCCATCGTCCAAGAGGAAAAAGACTTAGACCACTGGCACTATGACATGATGGGTCAAACGATGCTAATCCGCAATGCCGACGGCGATTATACTCCGGCCCACCGTTCGCTGTTAGAGTTTTTTGTCGCTTATAAATTTGCAGCGGAATTGGGAGTTTTGGCCGCAGATTTTACCGAATTAGTTGCGCCCGAACAGTCTTGTTTAGATGCTAATGCAGCGCCTCAAGAATATACTTGGTCTAATTATTGCCGGCTGCAAGCCCAGAAGAGAAATAAAGGTGAACTTATCGCAGCTTTAAAGGGATTTACTGCTGAAGATTTAGGGCAACTTCGTCAGAGTTTCGGACACGCGCCACTGACAAAAGCAGTGATGGATTTGTTGTTGCCAATGGTAGGGGCGGTGCCCCCGTGCCGGCCCTGCCTCGATGTAGGGGCGGTGCCCCCGTGCCCGCCCCGCCCAGGTTCGGGGGCAACCACGGGGGGATTGCCCCTACTTGAAATTCTGGAAGCAACACGGGGAAAAACAGAAAGTGAGGTAGGCTATGTGGGAGGGAATGCGGCGACGCTGTTGGTGAAAATCGATCGCACTGCGTTAGAAACAAAAGACCTTTCTCATGCCGTTATTTTAGGTGCTGACTTTACAAATGCAACGCTGCGAAACGTCAATTTTGCTGAAGCAAATTTGGCTAATTCTGTTTTTACTAAAGTCTTCGGCAGTGTTCGATCGGTAATATTTAGTCCTGATGGCAAACTGTTAGCTACAGGTGATACTGATGGCGTAGTTCGCTTGTGGGAAGCTAGCAGTGGCAGAGAAATATTGACCTGTAAAGGACATACCAACGTCGTGGAGTCAGTCGCCTTCAGTCCTGACGGTAAGATACTTGCTAGCGGGAGTTATGAAAATACAATCAAGTTATGGGATGTCAAGACTGGTGAATGTTTAAAAGTTTTGCACGGACATACAGAATCAGTAATGTCCGTCACCTTCAATCCTGATGGAAATATACTCGCTAGCGGGAGTTTCGATCGCACGGTAAGGTTATGGGATCTTCACACGGGCGAATGCTCAAAATTTTGCAAGACCATACTAAAGTTGTATTTTCAGTTGCTTTCCATCCTGCGGGTGAAATACTTGCTAGCGGAAGCGGCGACAAAACAGTGAGGCTATGGAATATCAATAGTGGTGAATGTCTTAAAATCTTGCAGGGTCATACTAAAAACGTGTTTTCAGTAGCTTTCCATCCTGTGGGTGAAATACTTGCTAGTGGCAGCGGCGACAAAACAGTGAAGCTGTGGAATATTGGTAGCGGTGAATGTCTCAAAACTTTGGAGGAACATTTCGATCAAGTACGATCGATCGCCTTTAGTCCTTCGGGGGAAATACTCGCAAGTGGAAGTTTCGATCGCACAGCAAAACTGTGGGATATCAACAGCGGTGAATGCTTCAATACACTGCAAGGGCATAACGATCGAGTAGGGTCAATCGCCTTCCATCCTGGGGGTGAAATACTTGTTAGCGGCAGTTACGATAAAACGCTGAGGCTGTGGGATATCAACAGCGGTGAATGCTTTAATACGCTGCAAGGGCATAGCAATCAAGTAAGGTCGATCGCCTTTAGTCCCAACGGTGAAATGTTTGCCAGCGGCGATGACGAACAAACTGTCAAGTTGTGGGATGTCAGCAGTGGTGAATGCCTCCAAATTTTGCACGGGCATCTCGATCGGGTAAACTTAGTTGCCTTCA
>JAAUPF010000182.1 GCA_012034575.1 Richelia sp. CSU_2_1
TTCGATCGACAGGAAATAATACAGTCTTGAACATACGCGGATCTCGGAGACACGGACTCCGATAAAATGTTTACGTTGAGCCAATCTGTGCAGTTTGTTTCATCTTCCGTTTTGTACGGGCGCGGTTGAATGCGTCCGCGGCCCGAGTGCGAGCGATCGGTGCCGCCCTGGCAGCGGAATTAGACAAAAACACACATATACTTAGGAGATCGATTCTGTGACAAAAAAAACTGTAGCAAATTTATCGGCATCAGACTTATCGGGCAAGCGGGTACTGGTGCGCGCGGACTTTAACGTACCGCTCGACGGCGGTAATATCACAGATGATACTCGCATCCGGGCTGCTCTGCCGACAATTCAAGATTTAACTGCCAAGGGCGCTAAGGTGATTTTGTGCAGTCACTTCGGGCGTCCCAAGGGCGTGACGGAGAAGTTGCGCTTGACGCCTGTAGCCAAGCGACTGTCGGAGTTGCTGGGGAAAGAGGTTAAGAAGACTGACGATTGCATCGGCGATGAAGTCGCTGCTACTGTCAGTGCGATGCAGGATGGCGATGTGATTTTGCTGGAAAACGTGCGCTTCTACCCAGAGGAAGAGGCAAACGATCCAGAATTTGCTAAGAAGTTAGCTTCTGTCGCGGATTTGTACGTCAATGATGCTTTTGGCACGGCACACAGAGCTCACGCTTCTACTGAGGGAGTTACTAAGTACCTGAGTCCTTCGGTAGCAGGATTTTTGATTGAGAAGGAATTGCAATATCTCGGCAGCGCGATCGACAATCCCCAACGTCCTTTAGCTGCTATTATCGGAGGCTCTAAGGTTTCTAGCAAAATTGGAGTGATCGAAAAACTGCTGGAAAAATGCGATAAATTGCTGTTGGGCGGCGGCATGGTTTTCACGTTCTACAAAGCCCGCGGTTTGAGCGTTGGTAAGTCTTTGGTGGAAGATGACAAGCTGGAATTAGCTAAGTCTTTGGAAGCTAAAGCTAAGGAACGGGGAGTTACTTTTTTGCTGCCTACTGATGTAGTAGTTGCTGATAAGTTTGCTGCTGATGCTGACACTCAAACTGTTTCTGTGGAAAGCATCCCGGAAGGTTGGATGGGTTTGGATATCGGCCCCGATTCGGTGAAAACTTTTCAAGACGCTTTGGCTGATTGCAAAACTGTAATCTGGAACGGTCCGATGGGCGTGTTTGAGATGGAGAAGTTTGCTGCGGGAACCGAAGGTATTGCTCGTTCTTTAGCTGATTTGACTAAAACCGGTACGAGCACGATTATCGGCGGTGGCGATTCGGTGGCTGCTGTGGAACAGTTGAATTTGGGCGAACAAATGAGCCACATTTCTACTGGCGGCGGCGCTAGTTTGGAACTGCTTGAAGGCAAGGAATTGCCTGGTATTGCAGCTTTGGATGAGGCTTAGAAACTCTTTCTCCCCCTTTTTTAAGGGGGGCTGGGGGAATAGCTCTGGCTCCCCACTTTTTAAGGGGATCTGGGCAGGTTGGTTTCATACAAAGATAGAAAAGTTAAGCTGTGTATAGCAATTAAAGATTAGTTTGCTGTCGGGATTTCAGTGAGACACAAATAAAAAAATTTATTAAATTTATGCGTGACGGCTTGACATTTCCCAGAGACTGTGAAAATCTAATTGAGATTTTTTGAAGTTATTGACCTCCAATGCTTTTGAAAATCGTTAATTTTAGTTGAGAGTTGATAACGGATGCGAATAAAATTCTGCTTCTTAGATTAAAAAATCCCCGTGCCTCAAGGCTGGGGAGTGTCAACTTTAGTCTCTCCTTTAGTCTCTCAGAGAAAGACGCAAGACAACTTTTCCTGCACTAAGATTCGCTAGATTGAGAATTAAATTCCTGCAAAATTTGCTCGACTCTGTTAGCAGCTTGAGTCCTGCCTTGTTTGACAAACAATTCCTTAGCTTTTTTCAGACTTGCTACCGCCTCCGCTTCATTTTCCTTCTGTCCTTGCCGCAACAAAGCCACCCCTAAATTATTCAAAGCATCGGGATATTGGCCGTTAATTTTAATCGCTTCCCTCCACTCAGCTATTGCCTCCGTTAACTGGCCCTGAGATGCCATTGCCACTCCCAAATCATTGTGAGCTTTAGCGTGTTTGGGGTTGAATTGAATAGCTTGACGAAATTGGGCGATCGCATCTGTCATGTTACCCTGTGCCGACAGCAACGTTCCCAATTTGTAATAAGCATCCGCTTGTTTGGGATACCGAGCGATCAATTGGCGGTACAAAGCTTCAGCATTGGCAGCATTTCCTTGATTGTAAAGGTCGTTGGCAGTTCTCAAGCCTAGCGTGTAGCCTTTGCCTACCGCTTCGCACTTTTTCTCAGCATTGCCTCGCTGCTTGCAAATTTTGAGTTCGTCTCCGTCCATCTGGTAGGAGGTGATTTCCCGCACGGGAGTTTGGCCTCCCCGCGGCAAATTTTGGGAAATTTGCAGGCTGTTTTGCTGTGCCTGCAGGGGCCCGGCAACTACCAGCGCGCAGGTTGCTAGCGCAGCGCTTGAGGCAATTCCCGTAAAAGATGTGAACCAGCGAAACCCTCGATCGTTTTCCATAGGTTGTAGAAATGTGTGATTCGCTACGTCGGCGCTTGCCAGTTGTTTGAGAGTTCGAGCCAATGCAGGCAAGTGTTACGAAGATATTAACTGTCGGGATATTTTAACACTCTGCCAGAAATTTTGAGGTAAATTAGAGGTAGAATCCCGATCGAATCTCAGTCAACCTTAGCAGGAAAGTAGAAATGGGGCAGTCTATTCTAGCCATGCTCGTTGCGCTCGTCATCGGCTACGCCGTCAACTCCAGCGTGAAAATAGTCAGCGGTGGTGACGAAGCTTTAGTCGAACGTTTGGGTCAATACAAGCGTACTCTCAAGCCCGGATTCCACTTTATCACTCCCCTGGTAGAAAAAGTAGTCTGCGTGGACACAAGCCGTGAAAGAGTTTTAGATATTAAACCTCAATCAGCAATCACGGGAGATAATGTGGCTCTAGAAGTCGATGCCGTTGTGTATTGGCGGGTTGTAAATTTGCAAAAAGCTTATTACGGAATCGATCAAATCGAAAATGCGATCGCTAACTTAGTTTTAACTACGTTCCGCGCTGAAATCGGGCGATTGCCAATGCAAGACATCTTGGGTTCCCGAGATGACATGAATAAAAAGTTACTCAAAAAGTTGGACGAAGCTACCGAAACTTGGGGCGTCAAAGTAATCCGGGTGGAAATTCAAAGCATTACACCTCCAAAAAGGGTGCAAGAAGCTATGGAATTGGAGCGGGCTACTAAGAGCGAGTGGCAAGCAATGGTCAATAAAGCAATCGGTACTAAGGAGTACATGAGGCTGTTAGTTGAAGCTCTAGATTCCCATCCAAACAGCAAGCAAGTTTTGAACTACTTGGTAACAGAAAAATACTTGGACGCTCAACAAAAACTCGGCGAAAGTGACAATGCCAAAATTTTGTTTATGGACCCGAGAAATATGTCGGAGGCTCTCAACGAATTGATGGGTTCCATGCCGGATATAGCACCGGAACTTCACGGCGGGGAACTCAAAGTTATCGACCAACATACAGCTCAAGACTGATTTCTGAAGATGGCGTCGGCAACGCGACAAACATCGCGCATTTCTCTCACATCGTGAACCCGCAAAATATCAGCAAAATTCGCGATCGCCCCCGTACAAGCCGCCGCCGTCCCCCAGATTCTCTGTTTTGCTTCTGGCTGTTCCAAAATCTGACCGATGAAGCTTTTTCGCGATACTCCTACTAAAATCGGGCAATTTAAATAGCGAAAATTTGGCAATTCCCGCAGAATTTCCAGGTTCTGACTGCAAGTCTTGGCAAACCCAATACCGGGGTCAATAATTATTTGAGATTTATCAATGCCGGCAGCAACTGCCGCCTCTATTCGATTCTCTAAAAATTCACCTATTTCTCCAATTAAATCCCGATATTCTGTCAGTTTTTGCATAGTTTGGGGAGTTCCCCGAATGTGCATTAAAATTATCGGTACTTTTAAATGAGCGACTGTTAGCAGCATTTGGGAGTCAAAAGTAGCCCCCGAAATATCGTTAACAATATCCGCTCCTGCCTCCACAGCAGCCTTAGCAACTTGGGCCCTGGTAGTATCCACAGAAATCGGCACATTGGCAAAAATATCGGCTTTTTGCCGCAACATTTGCACGACAGGTACGACGCGATCGAGTTCTGCTTCTAAGGAGATTTCAACGGCACCAGGTCGCGTAGATTGACCGCCAATATCGATAATATCCACCCCAGATGCTACCATATTTTCAGCTTGCGCCAGAGCGGAATCTAGGGTATTGAATTCACCGCCGTCGCTAAAACTATCGGGAGTTACATTCAAAACTCCCATCAAATAAGTGCGTTTTCCCCACTCAAAAGATTTACCCCGGATTTTCATTTTTACTTGGTTCTAAGTAGAAGAAAGAAGGGGATTTTTGAGTTTTGAGTTTTAAATTTTGAGTTGTGAGTTTTGAATTAAGAACAGTCTTCAACTCCGAACTCCTTAGCAATTCCCAATTCCCAATTCCCGATTACCAATTTCCAACTATCAACTATCAACTATCAACTATCAACTATCATCGCATTTCACCAATTCTTACCGGATCTGGCAGTGGCGGCGGAGCTTCTTTAGCATTCAACTTTTGATTTAATTCACGAATGCGGCGCGACAGCAAGCGAATAATATTAACAGCAATTCCCGGAGTTTCATCAATCGCATCGTAAAGCTGCATTTGAGTCAGCATCAAACACTCGCAGGGTTCCAGAGTGCTAATGGAGGCCGATCGAGGTTCCGCATCAAACAGCGACATCTCCCCAAAACAAGCACCAGCTTCCAACTGCGCCAAATCCCGATCGCCGATATGAACCCGCACCGTTCCCGATACCAATATATAGAGCGATCGACCTTCTTGACCTTCAGTAAAAATCGGGTGCTTGGCAGGAAACGAAAGCTCGTCCATTACCGATGCCAGACGCACGAGAAAATCATCCCGCAGTTCCTTAAAAATAGGCACTGCCCTGACAAATAATAGGCGTTCAACGCTAGTTAACATAGTACGATGCGGTTGATTGATTTAAATGGAAATTGGAGAGGGAGAGGGGGAGAGGGGGAGAGGGGGAGAGCCAAGGAGAGTTGAGAAAATGTTCCCTAAGGCTGCTTCCCTCAGGCGGCTTCCTTCTTCCTATAGCTATTAACTGCTGACTAATAACAACTGCTTGAGAGTCAAATCCTAACTGTCAACTGTCAACTGTCAACTGTCAACTCACTAAAATCTTACCTTCTGCCACCAGCTCCCAACTCTGCCATCATCTCCCCAACTTGAGCCGATACCAAATGGTCGGGATCGTTTTGCAGCCTGGGCAGCAACTCGACCAATGCTCGCGGCGAAGCTATTTTCAAATAGGCTAACACTGCTTCGCGGACAAAACCCGTCGGATGCCGCAAACAGACGAGAGTTTGTTGGGCCGTAAGACTCCACCGGGCCTCTCTCGCCAAATGAAAGCAGCAAGCCAAAGTCCAATCCGACAGGAAGTGGCGCAATTCCAGCAAGCGGCGCAAACGATCGCTCGGACTCAACGGCTTGTAAACCATCAGTTCCGAGAGGTTGTTCAGTTTTTCTCTTTCCGAGTGTTGGTCTAACAAATTGATGAGCGATCGCTTGCTAGAGATATCAACAGTATTATCTAAAATTTCCAATCCCCTAGCCACCAGAGAAGGCTGTCCCGAAGCGATGTTAAAAGCTGCAGCTTGCACCGCATCCAGCGGGTAAAGGAACTTCATCAACAAGAAACACCGTTCCTTAGCGTCAGATTCCAGCCCCGCCAGCGCCCGCTGCAACAATTGAGCCGCATCTGTCGGGCTTCCATTCGGAATGTTAGTGCCCGCCGCCGGGAAGCGGAGGTAGCCCGCCGTCGGAGACAAATCCACCAAAGCCGCGTAAATTTGACCGATAAACATCAATTCCTGTTCGATGAGAGTTTCCACCCCACTGCGGCCGATGCGATCGAGAACGCCTTCTATGCCCGTTTCCGAAGGCATTTTTAGCAGGATGCGGAGGATGTTGCGCCTTGTCGTTCCCCAAGTAGTAATTAAGTTGCCTGATAGAATGTCGATCGCCTCTACAGTACCTATTTGACCCAAAGCCGTCCACGCCTGCAACCTGACTAAATCAGATTTGTGGATGTCTTCTGCCAAATCCACCAGCAGGGGGATAGCATCGTTGTGCAGTTTGACGATCGCGCCCAGGGCCGCTTCCCGAGTCGATTTGTAACCGAGTCCCCGCACCAGAGACGGATAGTATTCCTCGGAATGAGTTGCTGCAATCACTTCTAGCAGAGCGCAGCGCACCCGCAAAGATTCATCTTGCAACAGATTCGGGATGTGCAGCCGCAATCCTTGCAAGTAGTCCGCCTCGCCCAGGGCCCGCGTGCCCATCACCCGTTCCCGCTCTTGCTTGTGAGCCAGCATTTGGCGCAAGGTGTTGGTAGCTTCTGCTTTTTGCTGTCGATCGCCCCTTCTCATAATTAAAGCAGCAGCCGTCCCGCGCACCACCGGATCTACCGTCGGCTGCAAGTACGGCCGCAAGCTGTCGATATTTGGTTCAGTTTCCGTCAGCCAGATGTAGCGCAAAGCCAAAGCCAGCACTTCTGGCGGCAGAGGCTGCTGGCTGAGGTTGCGGACTGCTTCTAAATAAGCCGGATTGGGGTGTTGCAGCATGGTTTCCAGACTCTGGCGCTGCAAAGACGGCGGTAGCGAGTCTAGAATCGGGGCCAGGACTTCCCCGACATTTTTGGGGTCAATTTGGGTCAGGAGTTCGATGCAAGAGCGCTTGTCTGCCTCAGCCCCCGGCTGTTCGAGAGTTTCTACTACTGCCCGCTTCAGGGCTCGCAGATCTACATCGGACACTCCCAAGCGCCCGCGTTCGGCACTTTTGACTAGCAGCCCGACATATTGCGATCGAATCAGCCAGACTGCAAACAGCCATACCAGGGATAACAGGACGATCGCCCCGATAAATACTAAACTTTGGTGGTCGTGAAATAGACTTTCGCTTTCATGGGGCAGTATCTTGTCAGTAATCCACAGCAGGATTAAGATTCCCACTCCGGTAACACCAGTAGTAAACGGTTCTGCTACCCCGTTAACCATAGTTTGAATGCCCGATCGAATGTTATCGGGAATCGGCTGGAACAAAACCGGGCTAATCGTTTCCAACAGCGTGTAGTGCAGCAATTCGTCAAGGAATCTCAGCACCACCAATCCGATAAACACCGACACGAACTGACCCAAAGATGCTCCCAGAGTCAGGACTCCCAGGATCGCAATGCCCGCCGGCAGAATCATCGCCGTCACGAACACGCCGATTCTTTCTACCAACCGGCTGGAAGCAAACCATTGAGTGCCAACTTGAAACACTCCTTGAATTCCTTCGTAAAGTCCCAGGAAACTCGCGATCCAACTCGCTCCATCTTCCGGGTTTTGGAGTTCTAGCTGGCTGTAGAATTGGAAATCTACTAGCACGTAAAGAACTTCTGCCAAGACGAAGAAACTGACTAGAGGGATGGCGTATTTTTGCAGCGGACCTGTAAGTTTGCGGGCGGTAAATTCTTGGTTGTCATCTTCGTCGTCATCCGTCCAGCGGGCTGTTTCCGGGAATGCTTGGCTGTATTTTTCTGTGAGGTAGTACAGTAAAACCGAGCCGACTGCCACCATAAACCCAGATATCAGGGTGACATTTTTGAGTCCGACTACGTACAGCAGCACCGGCAGGGAAAATCCGCTGACTACACCGGCCACCAGATAGCCGCTGCTGACTAGGGGATAGGTGCGCTTGATTTCTCTAATATTAAAAAGTTGGTTGGAGGTAATGGAAGTATTGAGGTCGTTGAGGACGTAACAAGCTTCCACCCACAGCCACATCAAAAATATGGTAATAAACGCGATGCTGATGCCCGCGATTTTAGTATTCTCGTAACCGATGCCGAAACGAAACATGAACAGCGGCACGGACATCATTGCCAAAACGATGACGATGACGCGCCGCAGGGGCAAGATTTTTTGCATCCAGGAGTATACAAAACCCAAACCCGAACCGATAAAGGCGCTGGCTATGTAAATCCAGGGCATTTTGTCAGCACCGTACTCGTCGAGGAACAAACCTACGGTACTCAGTTCCAGCCAGATCAGCCCGACTGATGTCAGAGTGTAAACGAGAAACATCAGTACGGTGCGTTCTACTTCTTCCGATCGCAAGTTGAGCGATCGTAGCACTCCTTGTCTGACGCCCCCCGAACTGCTAATTTGCAAATTTTCCATGCAGCCTTAATTTTCCTGTGTGGTAGCTTAGCCCTGACCGAGACGATTTTAGATTTTAGATTTTATTACTGATGACTGATGGTAACTGTCAACTGTCAACTCGAAGGGCGGGCACGGGGGCACCGCCCCTACCGACTCGAAGGGCGGGCACGGGGGCACCGCCCCTACCGACTCAAAGGGCGGACACGGGGGCACCGCCCCTACCGACTGTCAACTGTCAACTGTCAACTGTCAACTAAACAACTATTTTTTCGGCGACAGCAGCATCATCATGCTGCGTCCCTCTTTTTTCGGCGCTTGCTGCACTTCGGCGATTTCCTGCAAATCTGTCGCCATGCGTTTGAGCAAGTCCTCTGCTAAATTGCTGTGCTGGATTTCCCGACCGCGAAACATGATCGTAGCTTTTACTTTGTCGCCGGCTTTCAGAAAGCGGTCTGCTAGTTTGAGGCGCACTTGATAGTCGTGTTCTTCAATTTTGTAGCGCATCTTCACTTCTTTCACGTCAGCAGTGTGCTGCTTCCGCTTGGCTTCCCGCGCTTTCTTTTCCTGCTCGAACTTGTATTTGCCGTAGTCCATCACGCGACATACGGGCGGATCGGCTTTGTCGCTGACAAGTACGAGGTCGAGTTCTTTTTCCTCGGCTAGACGCAATGCTTCTGAAGGCGTGAGTATCCCCAGTTGCCCGCCGTCGGTGTCGATCACCCGGATTTTGGGGTATCGAATGTTTTCGTTGATCTGGGGTAAATTGCGATTTTGTCTTCTTTCAATCACAGGCATGAATGGTTGTGCAAGCAGTTGTTTAAGATCGTGGCTTCCTTGTACTTGCCATTCTACTCAGTCTGGCTGAGTTTCTGCTTACTTTTATTGTAACTTCACAGCCGATCGCCCCTGCGCGGGCTACCTATTAAAAAACTGTTCGGAATTGAGAATAAACCCTTAAGTTTGGCATAAAACTTGTTTTTTCCCGCCTCTGGGTCGCTCTCTGGCGCTACCAAATCCCCCTATTTTCCCCCTAAAATGGGAAGAGGCAATTGTAAATTTATATTACTCGCCGAGGCAAAATTGACAAATTCTTTGAAATGGCACCAACGGGTGGGAGTTCAACGAGACTGGATGTGGCGGGGCTGGCAAACTCGCTACACTTATTTGCGATCGAATAAATCTGCTGGGCTGGAAACTCAAGGGGCGATGCAGGGTGATGGTTCGGCGGTTGAGGGAATTGAAGGTCGCCCTGCTGAAACACCGATTATTTTACTGCACGGTTTTGGGGCTTCGATCGGTCATTGGCGGCACAATCTCGCCCAACTCGCAGCCAGCCACACCGTTTACGCTTTAGATTTATTGGGCTTTGGGGCTTCTCAAAAAGCTCCCCTCAACTACGACGTGTCTGTCTGGGTCGATCAAGTTTACGATTTTTGGCGGACTTTTGTCCGCAAGCCGGTCGTGCTGGCAGGCAATTCGATCGGCTCGCTGATTTGCCTGGCCTGTGCCTCGGCTCACCCTGACATGGTAGCTGGGATAGTAACTATCAGTCTCCCAGACCCTTCCGTGCGGGCTGAGGCTGTTCCGGCGTGGGCCCTACCGGCGATCGAAGCTGTGGAAAGTTTGTTTGTGTCGCCGATCGTCCTGAGAACTCTATTTTATTTTGCCCGCAAACCGGGTTTCGTGCGCCGCTGGGCTGCTTTTGCCTACGCCAACCCGGAATCGGTCACTGACGAATTAGTTGAAATTCTATCTGGCCCAGCGGGCGATCGGGGAGCTGCCCGTGCCTTCTGCGCTTTATTTAAAGCTGTGGGTAGCTCACAGTTCGGTCCGGGTGTCAAGACCGTGCTGCCAAATTTAACAATTCCCGTACTATTAATTTGGGGCAAGCAAGATCGGATGATTCCGCCCAAGTTTGCCCGCCCCCACCAATTTGTCGAATGCAATCCCGATCGTGTAGAGCTAGTGGAATTAGATAATGCAGGTCACTGCCCGCAGGATGAATGCCCCGAAGCGGTAAATCAAGAAATTTTGAACTGGATGGCTAGAAAGTTTACCGGAGGCGCGATCGAAAGCAAGACCGGACTTGCGCCCACACTGTATATGTAGGGCTTGCTGCGCCTGCTTCGTAAAACTCACCCAAACCTAACTAAAGTTATCTTTAATTGCAGTGTTGTTTCTTGACACGGTTGGTGAGGACTTTTTTGATTTCGCCGATGACTTTTGAATCGGAGAAACTGCCATCACCGTACATTTGGACTCGCAAACTAAATCCCAAATTAAAGACAACCTGCCTAAATCCTGCGTGTTTTGCCATTAAGGTCGCTTCTGGCTTATTCAATTTGAGCGCTCTTTTAATGGCAAACACGATCGAACATCCTCTCGGTAATTAACTTTGGAAAAGTTTAGCGAACTTTTTGGCACGCTATATTTAGCTCAACCTTGAGATGACGGAGTTACATTGTTGCTGCTTTGCAAATCCTGAGGGTACTGAAACAGCGTTTCAAGATAAACTTTCGCAGCTTGGCGGTAACTGCGCGAGGCTTCCGGCGTACCGCTGTCGGCATTCTGCAACAAAAACAGGGACAGGGCGGCGCAAAATACTCGATCGAGGTCCCATTCGGGATGGGTTTCCAGGTAGGTTTTGAGAGAGTCGTGTAGGGTTTCGGGAATTTCGGCAAAGATACTGACTGTTGCGTTCATCATTTTTTTAGTCTCGCTAATAAATTGAAAATAAAACCCCCCTTTCAACCGGATCTAGGGTGCTGGCACGGTTGAAATCAGATCGCTCTTTTTTAGGTCGGTCGCATCATTGTGCGCTATGGGGGGGTAGGGTTGTCAATGTGGCGAAATGTTGCAATCTGCTTTCGATCGAACAAAGCTCTACGAAACAATAGGCTTTTGAGGCAGATTTTTGTTACATATCTTTACCTTTTAGCATCCTTCTGAGAGGTTGAGCAGCAAACGAACAAAATCCCCAATTCAGCAGAAAAATCCAGTCTTGTCGTTAATTTCTGTGGAAAACTCAGTCAAATCTGTGGAAAACCTCGGATCTGCCTGTGGAAATGTTGTGGAATGTTTGGGGAAAAGTCGCGCAAAAAATAAGAATTGCAAAGGGGGGTCTGGGGTCAGCGATCGGGGGTCAGACCAAATCAGGGAAAAACACCTCGATCGTTGAAGAGGTGGCGATGGGGAGCAATTAGCTCGCGGATTTGACTTTTGTGGCGCAGCATACTTGCACAAGGCCTGGATACTTCTGCCAAGTCGGTGTGCCAGATGCTTCTGCTATGGTTAATTACGATGTTGCCTGGAAGGCGATTCAACTTTGAACAATAAAATATGAAAATCGGAATAGCCGTATTAGGTGCGGGCCGCTGGGGAGTTAACTTAATTCGCAACTTTCTCGAACATCCAGACAGCGAAATTTTAGCAGTTATAGACCCGCACCCAGAAAGATTAGCCGCAGTGCAAAAACAGTTCGATTTAAATTCTGAAGTAATTCTAGCTGCCGATCGGTCTCAAGTTCAAGGATTGCCGGGATTAACAGCAGTGGCGATCGCTACTCCAGCTTCCACCCACTATACTCTAGCCGCCGCCGCCCTCAAAGCAGGCTACCATGTTTTAGTAGAAAAACCCCTCGCCCTCAAGCTTGCAGAGGCGATCGAACTTTGCGAATTAGCAGACAAACAGCAGCGGCAACTATTCGTCGATCACACTTATTTATTCCATCCAGCTATCGCCAAGGGACAAACAATTATCCAACAAAATCAACTGGGAAATTTGCGTTACGGTTACGCCCAGCGCACCCATTTTGAACCCGTGCGGCACGATGTTGATGCCCTCTGGGATTTAGCAGTACATGACATCGCTATTTTTAATACTTGGCTCCAACAAATGCCAATTCAAGTCACAGCAACTGGTAAAGTATTTCCGAAAACAGAAATCCTTCAGGATGCGCCACAAGATTCTGTTTGCTCGATCGAGCCATTAGCAGAACTAGCAGATTTAGTTTGGGTAACTCTCACCTATCCGTCTGGATTTCAAGCATTCATTCATCTGTGCTGGTTGAATCCCGACAGACAGCGGCGTTTAACAGTTGTCGGCAGTTCGGGAACTTTGATTTTTGATGAAATGCAGTCAAAAACCCGCTGATTTTGCAGCGAGGCAAGTTACATTCTCGCAGCCCCGACAACTTATTTGCCGGAGCGATCGCCCCTCCAAAAACCAATTTTTACCACCGCGAAGTATTGAGTTTAGAGCCTGTAGAACCGCTGCGGCAGGCGTGCGATCGCTTCCTCAAGTGCGTGCGGACAAATACCCCGTGTCCGGTCTCTTCCGGCACTGCTTCTGTCGAATTAATCCGCATTCTTTGCACTTTAAGCCGATCGCTCCAACAAGGAGGAAAATCCTTAACAATTATGTGACATACTCCCACATCAAGCTGGGTACAGCTATGATGTGGGCTTCTTAGCAGCCCGATGAAGGGTATGCAAGATTTCCTTCGCGGTACTTTCATCCATAGAGCCAACTACAGAAAGCTTCCCGCTATGGCATTTTATACTGGGGAAGATGCCCACCCCCAGTCTTTTCAAGTTAATCGCAGCATTAAGATCGCGATCTACCATCAAAGAGTTTTGCTCATCCCAATAGTCTCGCATACTACAATCGGTGAAAATAACTTCATTCCGATAACACAGTACCATTGAAGTGTAAGCAGGTTTACATGAAATGACGGCTGCTCCAGCTTTTCCTGCTATGTAGTCCAGCGTCGTAAAAAATTGTCCAAAAGCTGCATCTTGCCAAGACTTATTCAGTCCTGACTTGGCAGATTGACCGTTAGGTAAATACTTCCCATTCTCATCTTGCTTGACTTTGTTCCGCTTGGTTAAACCTTTGAGATTCAAGTCTTCATGGAAGAAGAACTTGGCTCCCGTTCTCACCAACTTGTGAGCAGTTTTGTAATGGAAGTCTTTGCGAGAACGGGCAATCTTTTGATGTTGTCTTGCCTCTTTTTTAGCTAACTTGCGTCTTGACTTAGAGCCTCGTTTCCGCTTGTTTCGCTTCGTTGAAATCCGATCTAACTTAGATTGATTTTTTCTCAGCGGTTTTAACGAGGGTAATTTATCTCCTTCGGATGTAGCAAGATAGACATCTTCGTGTAAGACTGCATCCAAGCCAATGGAGTTATCCCAGGTTGGGATAGTTTTGTCTGGCGCAAATTCAGGCACGGCAGCATCTTCAAGAACCAACTGAATAAACCAACCATCAGCTTTTTTGGTAACACTAGCTTGCTTGACAGTAAACCCGTTAGGCATTGGGCGGTGCATCCGCACTTTGATCATTCCCAGCTTGGGCAATCGAAGGTAAAACCACTTCTGGCGAACCAGCTTAATCCAATTATCACTCGCAGTTGGGAAAGTCATCGTGCGGTAGTCAGCCTCGGTTTTGAATCGAGGTTTGCCCGACCTTCCACCTTTACTATCGCCGACGATCAACCGTTCAAAAGCTTTATCTACTCGCTTAGAGACATCTTGCAGTACAGTTGAATCTACTTGCTTAAAATCCAACAGCTCACCACTATAGACTACTTTAACCAAGTCTTTCTTAAGAATTGGCAGTTGTTGTTTTTGGTGGTAGTAATTTGGCTTTTCTCTAGGAGCAGCAATGCTGGTTATCAGCGGGCAAGCATTTACAGCAGTCCGATTCTTTTCCCACCAATCAAATCTATCCCCTAACTGGCGATTATACCAATAACGGCAAATCCTGAGCCATTGGTTAAGGGTGAGCTTTTGATTAGTGTTGGGATAGAATTGGTACTGGTATGTCGCCTTCACTGCATTAGGAATGATACACATCAATTAGTGTTAATTTAACAAAAGATGTTCTTTGGTGTCAAGTCCGTGAGTAAAGATTTGATCCATAAAGCCAGAGGGGTTAAAGAGTTTGTAACCCACATTCCGCAGATATTCGATCGAATTTTTTAATCATTTGTGAAAAGTTGGAAGTCCAATGATTTTGGGCTGAACTTATGCGGTTTTAGCGTTACAGAAGTTTGTCAAATTCAGCTAAACCAAGT
>JAAUPF010000183.1 GCA_012034575.1 Richelia sp. CSU_2_1
TAGCGATCCTAAATGATTCGCAAAATTTGTAGGGGTAGTGCCAAGAGTGCCTACCCCTAATCTATCGGGCAACCACGGGGGGATTGCCCCTACAATAATTACGCAAATGATTTAGGATTGCTATATCGACCTAAAAAACCTAACAGCGATCGCTCTTTCTATTATTCTGCTCACAATACCAGCCGAGTAAGGGTCAATAATTTGTAAGTCTTGGATGGTTGGCTCACCGCCATAAAAAAGATTTTTCTGACGTGCGATCGCATCGGATCTGGGAAAACTGGGTATCTGCAATAGCCCACTTGAATGTATTAAAATAAATATCCTATGATTTTAACATACAAGTACAACTCTAGCTTTTCGCACTTAGGTAAAATCCGATCTGTAATGCGTAATGCCGAGGTTCGTATTTCACTTATTTGAAAGTGCTATAAAATAACAAAAATATCGATAAAATGACAAAAGTTTTAGTAATAGAAGACAACAACTTAATCCGAGAAACCGTATTAGAAATCCTGGAATGGCATGGTTTTGAAGCTGTTGGTGCCCAGAACGGACAAGTTGGGCTCAAAATAGCGCTCGCTCAAATTCCCGATTTAATTTTGTCCGATGTCATGATGCCAAAATTAAACGGTTTTGAAGTTTTTGCAACTTTGCGATCGCACCCTGCAACCGCCAACATTCCATTTATTTTTATGACTGCTACGGAAATAGAAAAAGCTCTCGAACTCGGAGCAGACGGCTATCTCCAGAAACCATGCAGCGCTACCCAAATTCTAGCAGCGATCGCAAATCAACTAGAAAAACCAACAGTTACCAACCTTAAATATCAAAAATCCCAGACAAATTGTGAGGAATCGAATTTAAAATTGCTTCTAGAAAATTGCTTCTAGGCAGGGGTGGCTTAGACTGGGTATGTTGAATTTGTTAAAAAATTATGAACCCACAGTCCAAAGGCCGCCTAGTTTGGAATCACTCTACCCATCTTCCCGGTTTGATACCAATTTTAGAGCGCCTCACCCTAAAAATGGGCATTCAAACCGTTACTCCGGGCGTCATTAACAAAGTTAAAGGACACATCCCCCACATGACATTAAGGGTGTCAGTACCAATCCGCGGGGGATTTAAAATCATCGCCAGACAGGGCAAAACCGTACAAGAAGTCTTTATATTAACCACTCTCAGTCAAGGGGACTTGGAAGAGATGATCGCCCAAACCCTAGCCCGGTGACAATTTTTGCTGAGCCAGCATGGCTCGTGCTCTAGTTGCTAAAGTTTCATCGCGATCGGACATTTCCTCAAGCCTGACTCGTACTTCTGACAACCAAGGAGGTTCAATCGTAGTCGCTGCATCTACTAAACCTTGCAAACCCCCCACTGCTGCATAGCGAACCACCCATTCTGGATCTTGGGACGCTTGCAGCAGTGCTTTCAATACGCGAACCTGAGCCTCTTCAACTTCTTGAGGTGGCATCAGTTGCCAACAAATTGTACCCAAACCCCTAGCCGCCGCCCGTCGCACGCTCAAAGCAAAGTCATTAACCGCCGCATCCAGCAAAATCTCTAAACCTCTGGGATCACCAATTCCAGCCAAGGCTCGAACCGCCCAAGCCCTCGCACCGTAATTGTATCCGTCAAGCTGTTCTAGCAGGGGCAGCACCGCAGGTTCTCCGAGTTGAATCAGCCCATCAACAGCGGCAACGGCGGCGCCTGGGTTGTTGTAACCGAGGACTGTAATTAAGGTAGGAATTGCTTCTTTTGAGTCAGCAGCCGCTAGTGCTTTGACTGCGTTTAACAAGCCCTCGGAAGAATCTGCTTGTTCTACAGCTTGAATTAGTTCTAATGCCATTTATTTATAGTATTTACAACAAGTTTACCAAACAATATTAGATTGGAGATTGCTGATTTTAGCAATCCTTTTTAGGAACCCAAAACCCCTTGCAGTCGCGCTACCATCTCAGTACGAGACGAAACATTCAGCTTGCGGAACATCCGTTTTAGAGCTTGCTTGACAGAGTTCTGCGTAATCCAAAGCGCTGCACCAATTTCGATATTTGTCAATCCCTGCGCTACCAATTCAGCAATTTGTAACTCTCGCGGTGTCAAACGAGTAGCTAAGGGGGAATTAAGTTTGATCGATCGCACTTTTAACGTTGCTAGACTCGCTGACAAGTGAAGACACAAAGCACTCAAACTAGCAATTTCTTCCGCACCAAATGCAGGAGTGTCACCTACGCGGGCAAAATTAACTGTACCGATGAGGCGGCCGCCGCCGACAATTGGCCCTGTCATAATATGTTCGTGGTCGTAGTAGGCACAGCAGCGCTGATAAAGTTCGCACTGCTTCCAACCGCCTGATGGTAGCACCATTTCTTCATGAGCGGGAGCGTGGCGCCGGGCCACGTAGCGCAGCACCGGATCGACTTCCCGACCGACTGTTTCGTACCGCTCTAAAAAAGCACTAACATTGGGTACGCCGCGAACGTCAATCTCGGCAATGCCGGAGTGTTCGTTCAGGAAATACATGCCCCAGCGCTGTACTCCAAAATGCTCGCCAACTCTATCCATAAACCGCAGTCGGAGTTCGCCCTCGTCGCGAGCACGGGCGATCGCCTCAAATAGAGCATAAAGAGAATTAGCCATTATTAAGAAGAAGGAAGAAGGAAGAAAACATATACAGCAAGCTTTTTAGCGATTCGTGTTTTGCGTTTAATCAGATATATTTAGTTAGCTTCAAAGTGTACCCACTTGGGGACTATGCAATTTTTAGATTACTTCATACCATAATTCATAGCAAAAGTTCCAATAATTTGAAAAATGACAACTCAAACAAAATATCATATTGGTTTGGTGATTTTTCCTGGCATGACTCAACTCGATATGACCGGCCCTCACCAGGTATTTTCGATGATGCCCGACACGCGCGTTTTGCTGTTGTGGAAGACTCTAGAACCAGTTACAAGTAGCGAGGGAATGACGATTTTACCTACCGCCACCTTCAATGACTGTCCGTCTTTAGATGTTTTGTGCGTTCCCGGCGGTGCGATCGGACAAGTGGAAATGATGCAAGATACAGAGGTACTGGATTTTCTGCGCCAACAGGGAAAAACCGCAAAATATATCACTTCTGTTTGTACGGGTTCTTTGATTTTAGCTGCTGCTGGATTGCTTCAAGGATACCGTGCTGCTTGCCATTGGGCGTTTCGCGACCAGCTAGCAATGCTGGGCGTTGAAGTTGGCAGCGAGAGAGTGGTTGTCGATCGCGATCGCATCACAGGCGGCGGTGTAACTGCTGGCATTGATTTTGGATTGGTGCTTGCTGGCCAACTCTGCGGCGAGGAAACTGCCAAAATGATTCAGTTACTTCTAGAGTACAATCCTGCGCCGCCTTTTAATGCTGGTTCTCCCGAAAGTGCTGGAGAGATTTTAGTTGAGCAAGTGCAGAATTTTGGGGAACAGCTAATAAAGGCATCCCTAGCAGCTACGCAGCAAACAGCGATCCGATTGGGTATTAATCGTTAAGTTAATAGTTCTCTCTGCTATCTGTAAAACAATACGGTTCAATTCACCTTTTTTGTCATTGCGAGCGAAGAGCGAAGCAATCGCGGAGACTATTTTACATCATTTTTCCTCTCGGACTGTCTTAACTGAACCGTATTGATCTACAAAAGGCTATCCATTAAGTTCATAACTTGGATAGCTTCATCTGACAAAGATAGAGATGCTTGTCGATCGAGATGATGCTCCAAAACTCCTTTGAGTGCAATCAATTTCATGCTATTTTCTGCTAAAGTTTCAGCAATAGCTGTAGCTCCTGGTAAATAGCCGATCGCCCCTAAATCCATTAAAGCCGATCGTCTCAACTGCAAATTATCCCCGTTCAAAGCAGTCACCAACCTTTCTCCGTAAACGGATTCCCCTGTTAACTGATACATCGCCCGTGCCGTAGCGTACTGTACGCGCTCGACGGAATGTTCTAAAAAAGGTTCAATTAGCGGTATAGCTTCCTCAGCTTGCAGCGTTCCCAAAGCTTCAATTACCGAATCGTAAGGCTGCACTAAGTGAGATTTTCCCGGCACTCGCACCGCCACAGAAACTCCCCCATCTAATAATTGCATTAGCGGTGGAATAGAATCGCGATCGCCCAGCATTTCCAATGCTTGAGCCGCCGCTTCCCGCACGTAATAATCCGCACATTCCAAACAGCGAATTAGCGCAGGCAGTGCTTGTTTGTCGCCCAATTTTCCCAAAGCCCGCGCTGCATTTCGTAATAGGGAATAATCGCCGATTTTTGTTTGTTCTGACTCTTCTTGCAAAGCTGCAATCAAAGCTTCAATAACTACTGGTTCTTTAACTCGAAACCTGCCCACCCACCAAGCAGCATAATAGCGGAGACTGTAATCTGGGGAGTGCAGATTTGCGATCGCCTGTTCTAATGTTAAAGACTCGCCGCTAGCTACATCCGCCGACGGTGAGTCAGATTCGTCATAATTCATGATTTTTTTGTTGCGACTTTCGGGGGAATATTGGGCGAATTTGGGCGAATATTGGGTGAATGGAATTCCCTTCTACACAGACAAAACCCGCCTGCGCGGGTTGGGTTCATTTTTAGTCCGCGTCGGCGGACGAAAGTTTGTTTAGTTTGACCTCTAACTCTGATGACGGGCGTTTCGCCACATGAGAGTTAGAGGTCAAAAGCGATTGCAATCGCCGAGTTAAGCTTATTCAGGCGATGATTCTGCGATCGCACTCAAAGGCTGAATATTCACAATTTTGCCACCCATGCGAGTAATCCGCTGCATTTCTTGATTCATCCGGCTGTAAGGCACCGTGATCAATGTACTCGCGCTCGATCGAATCGAATAATCGATATTTTCTGTATCATCGCTTTGGCGCAAGCCGACAACTTCATATCGAAAACAGCGACCAGCGGAAGCTGTATTGCCACTTGTTCCTGCTACAATTTGACCAAACATAAGCTTCTTGGTAATTGGTAATGGGAAATGGGGCATTGGGAATTGGGCATTAGTTATTAGTTATTTGTACTCTTCTAATAACTAATAACCAATGACTAATGACTAAATTGGAGTAATGCTAGCGATTTTTCCGCCCAAACGCTGAAATTTCTGCATTTGCGAGGACAAATCCTCAACAGGTACGATAAAAGCCTTGCTGCTGTGGCGCACGCTGGGATAGCCACCTTTGCGAATGCCCGAAACTTCCACGCGGAACAGTTTTCCTTCCTTGCCGTAAGCTGCCGCGCCGCCGAAACCGCTGCTGGGAGTTACGTTTTGCGCCGAAGAGCGATATGCCCAACCTTCATTGCCACCGGAGGGACCAACTACTGCGGTAGCGCTGTTGCTACCAACTTCTGCGCCTAGACGAGTGGTATTGCCTTCTATTTGAGACGTATCGCTATTTGCGTAGCCGCGATACAACCGAAACATCCGGGTAAAGCCAACGGTTTTTTGTCCCCGCTGAGTGTTAAAGCCGCGGTAGTAAGGGACGATGTTTTCGCCAAAGTTTTCTTGATATTCTACTGAATCGATGTAGGAATCAATATCAGCAGCATATCCTTGGTTTTCGTACAAATCTAAGTGATAAATTACTTCAGATTCGTCGTAAATAGCGCGACCGAGCAAGTGTTTGTAGTTTAGTTCGATCGTCCGAGTTTGAAAGCTGTTGTAAAAAAACTTGGTTTTGTACAGTTCAGATTTCGCAACTGCGCGCACGAATTCTCTTACTGTTAAACTGCCATCTCGCAGGAGAGATTCAGCACTTATCAAGCGCTCGGATTTCATCAAATGATCGTTACCCAGTAACTGGCGGTAAGTTGCCCGAATTACTGTTTCTACGTCTTCTTTGGTGTAATACGGACGCAATTCTGCCTTCGGTGTATCGCTCAATGCTGATGTTCCCAGTCTGGATGCTGCTGTTGTAATAGCCACAAAAATTTCTCCTAAATTAATGAGTGTAAATTGAAAGTTTTATTCTACGTCAAACTTTTGCGACTGACGTAAAAATTGTTGTTTTGTAGTAAGTTGAGTCGCTCAAATCAACCGAACAATATTTAATTGTGAGATTTCTTTAACGTTCAATTCAACTTACTTCAATGCTACTCTTCCAAGCAACTGTCTTTTAGGCTGTGGTAATATTGACCACTCTGCCACCTTGCTTATTTATTTGCTGCAAGCGCGCAGAAAGTTGTGCGTAAGGTACGAGATATTCATTGGTTGTGCGTCGGACTTGTGGCAAAAGCTTCGCCGCTCCTTGCATTACTGTAATTCGGTAGAGGTCTCCGCGATCGCCACCAGATAAGCCAGCAAGAGCTTGTCCGCCACCGGCAGTGTAGATGGGCGAAGCCATATTTCTACCTAATTCCCAGGTTAACCGCGCTTGTGTTTTGTTTTGTGCTCGATCGCTATTTGCATAGCCACGATACAATTGAAACATCCGGTTAAAACCGACAGTTTTTTGACCTCTTTGAGTAGCGAATCCGCGATAGTAAGGTACTACACTGTCGCCAAAGTTTTCTTGATACTCAACTGAGTCGATGTACGAATTAATTTCAGCTTCGTAGCCCTCAGCATTGTACAAGTCTACGTGGAAAGCAATTTCCGATTCGTCGTAAGGAGCGCGGCCCAATAAATGTTTGTAATTGAGTTCGATTAGCCGCGTCTGGGCGTTCGGGTAAAAAAACTTTTTCCGATAGGTTTCCGACTGAGCAATTGCTCGCACGAAATCCTTAACTGAAATTTGTCCTTGCAAGAGTAAAGATTCGGCACTAGCAGCTCGTTCGCTAGACATTAAATACTCGTTGCCAAAAACTTGAGTGTAAGCTGCCCGAATTACTGCTTTCGCGTCATCCTGCGTCCAGTAGGGGCGCAACTCTACCTTTCCGGCTTCTTCAAATGCTTTTATTCCTAAGCGTTCGGCGGCACTCAATCCAGCCATTTTTGCTTCTCCGTTTTTGCTTAAAAACTGAAAACTTTTTAAATCTATTTGGAAAACCAGGCTTCGATCGCAGATGCCCGGAATTGTAAACAACCGCTAACACTCAAGCTAACAGCAGCTTACATTTCCGGGCATCACGCAAATCTAGCTCAGGGCGTTGATTGCGTAGTCGAGGTAAGAATTGGCTTCAGAAGCAGAGTCGCCGCTCAAGCCGTGATTGGCTTTGATGTACTTGAGAGCTTCAACGTACCAGCTAGGAGACAATTCAAAAGTCCGGTTGATTTCATCAATACCTGCAATCAGGTATTCGTCCATCGGACCTGTGCCACCGGCAACCAAGCAGTAGGTGACCATACGCAGGTAGTAGCCGATGTCGCGGGCGCACTTAGCTTTACCGGTTGCGGTAGAAGCATAGTTATTGCCTTGCATTTGTTGGGTGTACGGGAATTTGTTGTACACAGCTTGGGCTGCACCGTCGGTCAAGCGAGCAGCGTTAGCGCTCAGCGACTTGGCTGCTTCCAAACCAGCAGCAGCTTGGCGGAAACGGCCGAAAGCGACTTGGAGTTCGGTGCTGCTCAGGAAGCGGCCTTGAGAATCGGCTGCGGTTACTGCTTCAGTCAAGGGGGTTTTCATTGTTCTGGTGTCTCCCTAATGTTTTGTTGTTGTTTTCGTACAAAATGTTTGCACAGATGCGATCGCTCGCTATCCTTACACGAAGAAATGTTCGCTTGACGATTTTTAGCCTACTGCTGCTGCTGCACGGTCGAAATAGCCACCGATTTCAGACATCAGCGAGCTGCAATCACCACGAGTGATACCGTTAGGGTCGTTGGCAAGCGCGATCGCAGCTTCCTTCATTTTTTGGACGCCGGCTGCAACAGAAGCACCAGGAACTCCCAGAGCTTGGTAGGTTTCGCGTAGACCATTCAAGCAGCGATCGTCTAGAACGCTGGCATCACCTGCGAAAGTAGCGTAAGTAACGTAGCGCAAGATAATTTCCATGTCGCGCAAGCAAGCTGCCATGCGACGGCTGGTGTAAGCATTACCGCCAGGGGCGATCAGTTGTGCTTGTTCAGCAAACAAAGCGCGAGCGGCGTTAGCGACGATTGTGGAAGCGCTACCGGTGATGCGGTTAACAGCGTCAATACGTTTGTTGCCTTCTGCAACCATGCTGCTGAGGGCATCCAATTGACCACCGGCCAAATATTCGCCGCGAGCGTCTGCTTGGGAAACTACTTTTGTAAATGCGTCAAACATGAACGAACTCTCCTATTTGAGTTAATTGAGTTTGGTTGCGGTATAAAACCGTTAACTTAAATTTTTTCAGGCTTTTGGCCCTGCAAAGGTTGAAGCTTGACGCCAGCTATGGGATGGCGGTCGGCTCGATCTCTTTATTTCCGCTACCTGCAATATTTTTGCATTGCAACGGCTGTTTCAGAAACCTTAGAAAATTTTACACCTTTTATGAGATGCGACAAACCTTGTCAATCATGGTTTTTCTTAACTTTCGGCTGTCGTTTGAATTCTCATTTACCCTTTATACAATGCTCGTGAGTGTTTGTTTATTACAAATTATTACAGAAACTTATCTATATGAGAACGTGAGACTGGGATCGGGGAGCGGGAGACTGGAAAGCTACTATGCTAATGGTTGTAACCCTGTGTTCGCTCCCGCTCCGCAGAATTTTTTGGGTCCGATCGCCCGATCGTCCGAGTGCCTTGAGGCGATCGCACCTGCCTGATTTCTGTAGTTTCCACCAATCGTTAAGAAAAATTACGTTAATTAAAGTTTTGCGAAAGCAGGGAGGGGGAAGTAAGGAAAAGGGTAAACATTCTGCCCGGTGTCTCGTTAGCGAAGCCCTCGAACAGGATCGCCCGCTGCCAAAGTTTTTGCCGGCAATATCAGCATTTAGAGACAAGACTCAGCCTTTAGCAGTTGGGTAATAGCCGAAGGAATTGCTAATTTTTAGTAGTAAGGTGGATTAGTGCTATCAGCGGTAGGTCTACAGACAGAAAGAGCGAGAGAGCCAGAAATAGAGAAGTTTCTAGCTTCCTGCTTTTTACCTCTTCCCAATACCCGCTCGCCGCATCCACTGGCTGTAGCTGTCCGGCCGCAGCCACCTTTATGCCCCATGCTCGATCGTAATTTATGTCTTCACATTCTCCCTCTTCTTGGCACACCGTAGAAATTGACAAAACCCTCAAGCAGCTAAGCAGCAATAGAGATGCTGGCTTGAGCGGGCAACAGGTGTCAGAACGCTTGCAGCAATACGGCCCCAACGAACTAGAAGAAACAGGAGGCCGCAGTCCGTGGTCGATTTTTATCGATCAGTTCACCAACATCATGTTGTTGATGCTGATGGGTGTGGCCGTGGTTTCGGCTTTTTTGGATATCAAGTCGAACACTTTTCCCAAAGATGCGATCGCCATTTTTGCGATCGTGGTACTCAACGGTATTCTCGGCTATTTCCAAGAAAGCAGTGCTGAAAAAGCCCTCGCAGCCCTCAAAAACCTCGCTTCCCCCCTAGTCCGAGTGGTGCGGGATGGCAGAATTTCCGAAATAGCAGCCAAAGAAATCGTACCCGGAGACGTGATGCTGCTGGAGGCTGGGGTAAAAGTAGCAGCAGACGGACGCTTGATCGAAGCTTCCAACTTACAAGTTAGAGAATCCGCTTTGACGGGGGAAGCGATTGCAGTTACTAAACAAGCTGATATCGAACTTCCAGAAGATGCTTCCTTGGGCGATCGAATTAATTTGATTTTTCAGGGAACTGAAGTTGTGCAGGGACGTGCCAAGGCAATTGTCACCAACACCGGCATGAAAACTGAATTGGGCAAAATTGCTGCCCTGCTTCAGTCTGTAGAAAGCGAACCGACTCCCTTGCAGCAGCGGATGAGTCAGTTGGGCAATGTTCTGGTTTCCGGCGCTTTGGCTTTAGTGGCAGTTGTCGTCGTCGGAGGCATGATTAGCTTCGGAAATGGCGGTATTGGCTTCGATACCAGCAGGTTTGAAGAACTGTTAGAAGTTTCTCTAAGCATGGCAGTTGCAGTGGTTCCTGAAGGACTCGCAGCAGTCGTGACAGTTACTTTGGCCCTGGGAACGAGGCGGATGGTGAAGCGAAATGCTTTGATCCGCAAACTACCGGCGGTGGAAACTTTGGGTTCAGTAACAACTATTTGTTCCGATAAAACTGGTACCCTGACTCAAAATAAAATGGTCGTTCAGTTAGTCGCCACCGCGAACAGCAATGTCGGTGTCGCAGGTGAAGGTTACGCCCCGATCGGACATTTTACCGATCGCCTGACATCGGCCGAAATTAATAATTTGGAGGAATATCCAGAACTCGAATCGTTATTAATTGCCTGTGCAGTTTGCAACGACGCACTGTTGCAGCAAGAACAGCAAGAATGGACGATTTTGGGCGATCCCACCGAGGGAGCTCTACTTTCTTTAGCTGGAAAAGCAGGAATTTATAAGGAAAAACAGTCTCAATTGCTGCCGCGGGCCGCAGAATTTCCATTTTCTTCCGAACGCAAACGGATGAGTGCGATCTGCGAACTTGGTCGATCGTCCTATGCGGCATTTCCCGCAGAAAAAGCACAGCAGCCGAATTATTTGATGCTGACTAAAGGTTCTCCAGAATTGACTTTAGAACGCTGCAAGGGGATTATTGTCCGCGATCGAGTTGAACCTTTAACTCAGGAAATGCGCGATCGCATCCTCGCTGAAAACAACCGGATGGCCAGCGAAGGTTTACGAGTCCTCGGTTTTGCCTACAAACCCTGGGAAAGCCTGCCTCCAGAAGGTTCTGAGGAAACCAGCGAACAGGACATGACTTGGCTGGGACTGGTGAGTATGCTAGACGCCCCGCGGCCGGAAGTGCGGGAAGCCGTAGCGAAATGCCGGGAGGGAGGCATTCGGGTGGTGATGATTACGGGCGATCACCAGTTGACGGCAAAGGCGATCGCTTACGATTTGGGTATTGCCGATCGGGGCGATCGGGTACTCACGGGTCAGGAATTAGAAAAACTCAGCCCAGGGGAACTCAAACAGCAAGTTGACAGCGTTAGCGTTTACGCCCGCGTCTCCCCGGAACACAAATTGCGCATTGTTCAAGCTTTGCAAAGTTCGGGCAAATTTGTAGCCATGACCGGCGATGGAGTTAACGACGCCCCCGCCTTGAAACAGGCCGATATCGGCATTGCAATGGGCATTACCGGCACTGATGTCAGTAAGGAAGCTAGCGATATGGTGTTGCTAGATGACAACTTCGCAACTATTGTCGCCGCTGCCGAAGAAGGCCGGGTTGTTTATACCAACATCCGCCGCTTTATTAAGTACATTTTGGGCAGCAACATCGGCGAAGTTTTGACAATTGCCGCCGCACCTTTAATGGGTTTGGGAGGAGTGCCACTGACGCCACTGCAAATTTTGTGGATGAATTTAGTAACTGATGGCGTTCCCGCTTTGGCTTTGGCGGTGGAACCTGCGGAACCAAATGTCATGAAGCGCCCTCCTTTCAGTCCTCGGGAAAGTATTTTTGCGCGGGGTTTGGGTTCTTATATGGTGCGGATCGGGATTATTTTTGCAATCTTGACGATCGCGATGATGAAATGGGCTTATGAATATACCACAAACCCCAACCATGTCGGAGATCCGGAAGCTTGGAAAACGATGGTATTTACAACTCTTTGTTTGGCACAAATGGGACACGCGATCGCCATTCGCTCCAACACTCAGCTAACTATTGAGTTAAATCCCTTCACTAATCTTTTTGTGTGGGGGGCTGTAATTGTGACTACTGCTTTGCAGTTGATGCTGATTTACGTTCCGCCGCTGAGGGCATTTTTTGGCACTCACTCTTTGACACCATTTGAATTGCTAGTTTGTTTCGGTTTCAGCGCGCTGATGTTTGTCTGGATTGAAATGGAAAAGGTTTTTGTGCGTATGTATAAAGCTCGGAAATAGTGTTAGCGACTAACGCATAGTGACGGGTTTAATTGTGCGTTATACATCTGGATGGAGCGCTATTGTCAAGTCCGCCAGGGGTTGTCAACCCCTGGCTAATAGCAATTGAATTAAACATAAAATATAAACAACTAAAAAAAAGACCCGCGCTTAATAAATTCCGGTACTATGTAACTGTCAACTGTCAACTGCTATATTATGTATTTGAAAACGCTGCACTTAAGGCAGTTTCGCAACTACTGCGATCAAAAGGTAGTGTTTGACGCTCCCAAAACTATTTTAGTGGGAAATAACGCTCAGGGAAAATCTAATTTGTTAGAAGCGGTAGAATTGCTTTCAACATTAAAAAGTCACAGAACTGCGCGCGATCGCGATTTAATTCTCGACTCAAACCCAAGCGGGCAAATTGACGCTTCCCTCGAACGCCAAACCGGCTCGATCGACTTAGCTTTAACTCTACGCTTTCAGGGACGCCGTGCGCTAAAACTCAACGGCGAACCTCTCCGCCGACATTTAGACTTTTTGAGCGTCTTAAATGTAGTGCAGTTTTCTTGTTTGGATTTAGACTTAGTACGGGGAGGACCCGAAGGAAGGCGTAATTGGATCGATCGATTAGTCATCCAGTTAGAACCAATTTACGCTCATATTTTGCAGCAGTACAATCAAATTTTGCGGCAACGAAATGCCCTTTTAAAACGTTCTAAGGAAATAAGGAAAGGGGAATTTTCCGAAAATCTTGACAAAATGCGCTCTAGAGATGCTCAAAAGCCCGAACCAGAAAATAGAGAAGAATTCCCAATTCGCAATTCGCAATTCCCCATTCCCCATTCCGAATTGGCTTTGTGGGATGCACAGTTAGCCACAGCGGGTGCTCGCGTGATTCGGAGGCGCGATCGAATTTTGGAGCGGCTGATACCTCTAGCTCGCAATTGGCACGGTTCAATTAGTGGCTCTACGGAAGTTTTGGAAGTGAAATATACTGCCAATGTGGAAGTAGAACAAGAATTAAGAGCCAAAGACAATCTCGAAGGAGTGCGACAAGCATTTTTAGATAAAATTCAGCAAAGGGCGATCGCAGAACAAGTTCAAGGCACTACATTAGTCGGCCCCCACCGCGACGATATTAGTTTTACAATTAACAGTACGCCAGCTCGCCAATACGGCTCTCAAGGTCAGCAGCGAACTCTGGTACTAGCTTTAAAATTAGCTGAATTGCAGCTTATTGAAGAAGTCGTTGGCGAACCGCCTTTGCTATTGCTAGACGACGTTCTCGCAGAACTCGACCTCAACCGTCAAAATCAACTTTTAGAAACAATTGAAGAACGATTTCAAACTTTAATTACTACTACTCACTTAGGCGCTTTTGACGCTCAGTGGCTGCGACAAAGCCAAATTCTCTCGGTCGAAGCCGGACAAATCAAGCAATTTTAGATTTTAGATTTTAGATTTTAGATTGACAAATTATATGTTTCATGGTAGCAAAGAAACATTTTACAGTCATTGACTTTGTTGACCTAATTCGAGATAGGATAAAGGTTAATTTCGATCGCAAATTTTGCTGCCATTTCTCAAACCCTTATGAAGCATTACTTTTCCCGTTTGCTAGCCCTAGTATTAGTTGTTGTCATCGGCTTAGCCGGCTGTACCAATGTTCCAGGCAATCTGAGTGGAGATTATCGCCAAGACACATTAGCATTAGTGAACAGCTTGAGAACTGCGATCGCCCTACCAGAGGGCGCACCGGAAAAAGCAGCCGCTCAAGCAGAAGCCCGCAAACAAATCAATGATTTTGCTGCTGCTTACCGACGCGATCCCGCTCTTACCAAGCTTTCATCTTTCACGACAATGCGGACGGCATTAAACTCTTTGGCAGGGCATTACAGTTCCTACCCAAATCGTCCCGTTCCTGAGAAGTTGAAAAAGCGTCTTGAGTCAGAATTTCAGCAAGTAGAATCTGCTCTCAATAGAGGAGCTTAATATCATCCGCAGGCAGAAGGCAGAATATTAACTCTACAGATAAATTTACTGTTGTATTCATTCTTATGCTTCTGCTTGGATGGGGATCGATCGAGTCATCAAGTCTTTTTCACTGTTTGCTCTCGACATTTGAGCAATAATAATTTTCACAGGACTTGCGCAACTGGCATATATAGTAAGGTGCGTCAGATCCTGAAATCTTTGGTAATCGTTCTAGAACTTCACCTGACGCACCCTACAATTTGATTAGAGTCTGACAGTTGCGTAAGTCCTATTTCATTTTGACACTCTCAGGTCTAAAGACACTGAGATTCTTAAGACGTTGCGGTCTTAATATCCCTATTACTAGGGTTCCTGGGCGCAATCCTGTTGCCAAAAATGGTAGGCTGCTATCCTTGTCTTTCAACAAGCTCCTCAAGCGTCTAAGGGTCAATGCCCTTGGTTTCGCGAAGT
>JAAUPF010000184.1 GCA_012034575.1 Richelia sp. CSU_2_1
TTGGTCAACCCAATCGTCCCCACTCGCTGGGGAAACTAATTGAATGGAAACTTTCCAGAAACCATAAATCTGTTTTGCAGATCTTTTGTCCCCACTCGCTGGGGAAACTAATTGAATGGAAACTAGATAAAACTTAGCGTAGAACACATCAATACTTGTTCACGTCCCCACTCGCTGGGGAAACTAATTGAATGGAAACGGTTCAAGTCCTTTGATGCGGGGTGGGGTAGCTCCTAGGAAGCCAAGTCCCCACTCGCTGGGGAAACCTAATTGGAATGGAAAACCCAAGAGTACGGTCATACCGCTTACGTCAGCATTAAACGTCCCACTCGCTGGGAAACTAATTGAATGGAAACAAAAAGAACTCTAAAGGATACCCACCCTTAAATAAATAAGTCCCCACTCGCTGGGGAAACTAATTGAATAGAAACAGAGGCTTGCACATACTATGCAAGCTTTTTTCTTGCTTAACTCGCCTTCAAATCCGCATCCATACGATCGATCGCCCTTTACGACAAAAAGTGCGATCGCCCCTAACAACCTACAAAATTAAGTGCGATCGCCCGCCAATAAATCTGCCACAAATTCACCGATCCGCCGGGGGTTAAAAACCCCCGTCTCATAGCCAAAGTCGGTTAAAAACCGACTGCAAAATCTCACCAATAAATGAATGTATCAGTCCTCTTTTAGAGGACTTTCGCTATTAGCCAGGGGTTTGCAACCCCTGGCGGACTTTGAGGCTCATTTTTCAACCCCTGGCGGGCTTTCCTTGCCCGATCGCCCTTACCGCAAAAAGCTTAAACTGGAAAAAATTATTGTCGATCGACCTACCCGATCGCCCTTAATGTAGTATAATGTATTTACGATTGTCATACAAGTGTAGCGATCGCCAAACCCTACCATGTCACAACCCAAACCACCAAAACAAAAAATGGCGACAATTCGCGAAATCTACGATCGCATTTTATGGGACGATCGATTAGATCATCGCGTTTTTAGCCTCGGTTTTAGCGATCGCATTTCTGGCAGCATCCGCGAAAAACTGCTGTCAGAATGGACTGCCGATGGCGATATTCCTTGGCATCGAATTCGTTACGTTAAATGTCAGGAAATTATCGTTTGGGATCGCGATCGGGCGATCGACTTGTTTGCTGCAGGAAAGTTACCAGAAGCGGCTTGGGCGGCGGCAACAACCGACGACAAACCGACAAACAAACAACAGCAAATTTCCCCCAATCTTGCCCCTGCCACCGCCGTTAAAAAATTCCCAAACCGACAAATTTATCAGTTCGATCGAGACAATTGGCAACCGTTCGATCGACCCTTAGAATCAGTAACAGCAACCACCTTAAAAATTGCCAGTTTTAACGTATTATCAGACTGCTTCTACTCAGAACATACCCAAACAGACCTGCGAATTCCTATAATTATAGAACATTTATATCAGTGCGATGCCGATATTATCGCCCTCCAAGAAGTAACGCCGCGCCTGCTAGCAAAACTCTTAACCACAGATTGGGTGCGCAATTATTATATCTCCGAATCTCCCCAAGGCGAAACTCTGGAAACCCACGGTTTATTACTGCTATCCCGACTGCAATTTACCGCAGTTGAATATCGCTATTCGCCCCGCAAAAGGGTAATAATAGGCAAGTGGTTGTTGAATGGCAAAACTTTCCATGCCGCCGCCGTCCATTTTACCAGCGATTACAAAAAAGACTCTCAAAAAACTAGGGCAAAACAACTCGCTATCTTGGTAGAATACCTGCAAACACAGCCCGGAGATGCCGTAATTGTCGGCGATTTCAATGCTGTAGAAAACCAACCAGCCGAGATATTAACTCAAAACAATTATATCGATGTTTGGCAAAAACTTCATCCCGAAGATCCGGGCTACACCTTCAATCCCGAGACTAATCCTTTGGCAGCATTAATGAGTCGTACCGGACTTTCCGGCAGGTTAGATCGGATGGTATTAAAGAGTTACGATCGAGATTGGTTGCCCCAAAAAATTGAATTATTTGCCTGCAATCCCCTGCCGAATACCGACGGCAAAATCTATCCTTCCGATCATTTTGGCATCCTCGCCCAGCTAGAATCCGCAGAGTTTTTACAAACCATTTCACCAGTTTATCGCACTGCGGTTGCCATCATTCCGCCCGATGAAATCTTACCAGCAATTCAAGCAATTCGCCAGCGGTGCGATCGACATTTTCATCGCTGGATGCCGCACATCAATCTATTATATGGTTTCTTGCCGGAAGCTTACTTTCCGCAAGCAGTAGAAATCATCAGTCAAGCATTAACCAAACTCGAACCGTTTACTATAACTCTCTCAAACTTTGAAACCTTTACCCATTCTGTTAGCAGTTCCGCCTGGTTAAAACCGATTTCTCAACCTGCGAATGCACTCCATGAATTGCAAAGCATCCTCGAAAACTTATTCCCGCAATGCAACGAACAAAGCAACAAATCATCTCACGGATTCACGCCGCATTTAACAGTAGGTAAATTTCCCACATCGCAAGCGGCAAAAACCCAACTGACGCAATGGCATCCGGTTACGTTTGCAGTAGATTCGATCGCCCTCATCAGCCGCCGGGATAACGAACCTTGCGAGATTAGATACCGCATCCCTTTAACAGGCAAAAATCCCGCCACAACAGCAGATGAATCTAACTCCGCGCTAGTTCAAATTGTCGATCGACTCGCACCAAAACTCACCGCAACGCAAGCACAGCAACAACAAGTAATTCTCTCAATTATAACTCAAGCCTGTCAAGAATGTTTGGGCTGCAAACCGTTGTTGCAGTCGATCGGATCGGCACGTTTGGGAATCCAAAGCAGCAACAGCGATTTAGATTTATTGTGCATCATTCCCGTGCCTTTAACAGTAGAAAAATTTCTGCAACAAGTACAGAATAAACTAACAGGATTGTGCGAGCGATCGCAACTAATAATATCGGCCAGAGTACCAGTATTGAGAATGAAAATAGAAGGAATTGCCGTCGATTTACTTGCCGCCGCAACTAGCGCGCCGCCGCAGATTATCGAACCGCTATCGGAAGCCGCGAGACCGTTTTTCGATCCTATTAGTTGGAGTGCCGTTGTCGGTGCATTGGAAGCAGATTTAGTTATCGAAACAGTCAGCCAGCATCTATCTTGGGATGTATTTATCAACTTGTTAAAGGCGGTGCGCGCCTGGGCAAAAGTACGTCAAATTCACGGTAACGCTTGGGGATTTCTCGGTAATTTTTCCTGGACGTTACTGACAGCTTGGACTGCCATTCACAGTCAAGATATAACCCCAGAGATGTTTCATCCCCCGGAAAACAACAATCCTGTAGGGGCGGTGCCCCCCTGCCCGCCCTCTCCCAAAAATGATAAATTACCAGACAGATTGCTTGCCAATTTTTTCCAAATTCTCAGCCAGCACGATTGGACTCAACCAATAGCCTTAACTGAAGCTGGGAAACAGTATCAAGTGAAAAAATCGCGAGAATGGCTGCCTGTAATTACCTCGATCGAACCCTGTCAAAACAGTAGCAGAAATGTGACTCGATCGACCGCAGCCTTAGTGCGAAATGAATTGAATCGAGGCGCAGAAATTGCGCGGGAAGTATTGGCAGGAAATGCGGATTGGGATGCTTTATTTGAGCCTGTTGATTTGTCAGTTCGATCGCAGAATTTTTTAGTATTGACAGCAAGCAGTGAGGTAGTTGATAATATAACAGAATGCGTCGGCTGGATTGAAGGGAATTTAATTGGTTTGGCGATTAATTTAGAGCAAAAACTGAATATTGATGTCATCCCCTGGCCGGAAATTCAGATCGAGGGCGATCGAATTATTGCCGTGTTGGGTGTAAACTGTAATCTAGAGGAAAATGCAGGGGCGATCGAGCAAATTACTAAGGAATTTATCGATCGATTCCATACTGCCAACAATCTTAGCAATAATTTGAGCAATAATATTTTGAAAGTAGAGTTGCGCGATCGAGCAGTATAATTAACTCGTAGTGAATACTTCCGCCCTCACAACAAAGCTACTCAATTCTATGTTTAGAATATTATTTACAGTCTCTCCCCTCTCTCTGCACCCTCTGCGCCCTCTGCGGTAAATTATAAATTAGACACTTAACCCAGATTTAGTATAATCTTTACTCTCGATTATCGCGAACCCTACAGTAATTTGATTCGTTAAAACATGAAAAAAGATTCGATTAAAACCTTTACTTTCAGAATTATAACATATCTCATATTCCCAATATTACTCTCCACCACCAGCGCCGAAATAATCTTGCGAGTTGCCGGCTACAAACCTTGGCAAATCGAAAACCTCAATGTAACAGTCGAACCCAAAGGCAATTTTTTCACCAAAGATGCCGAACTCGGCTACAAACATTTACCGGGAAAATTCAAAGTAACGCTCAACGGCAACTACTCATTTAATGCAACTCACCTCAATAATAGTTTAAGAATAACACATCCTTTAAATACTGACAATTTACAGTCCAACAAGCCGGGAATTTGGATATTTGGCTGTTCCTTTACCTACGGTTGGTCGTTAAACGATAATGAAACATATCCTTGGTTGCTACAAGCAAAATTCCCCAACTATGAAATAGTAAATTTCGGCGTCAACGGCTACGGAACCTTGCACTCATTTATTCAATTCAAACAAGCACTACAGCAAGGAAAAAAACCGAAAATAGCTGTAATTGCCTATGCCGGATTTCACGATCGCCGGAATGCTTTATTGAGGGCGAGAAGCAAGCAAATGGCTGCTTGGAACAAACTCGGAATTCTGTTTCAACCCGATGCGAGACTAGCAGAAAATGGCGATTTTTCCTACAGCATGACCGAACTTGAATATCGCGAATTTCCCTTGATGCGGGTGTCGGCATTGAGTCATTTTTTAGAAATTAATTACAATCAATTGGAAGAGCAACTGTACAAAAGCCGCGAAGTTTCTTTAGCAATTATCCGAGAATTTCACCGTTTGGCCGAGGCGAATAATGTTAAGCTTGTTGTGGCGGGAATTAATGCAGGTTCTGCTAAGATGTTAGAGGAGTTGAGAAAGGAGGGAATTGCTACGATCGATATTTCGGTAGATTTGAAAATACCGGCTAATAATAATTTACCTCATGACTTGCACCCGAGCGCGATCGCGAACCGGCAATATGCGGAAAAATTGGGAAGTTTTTTACAGGAGTTAAAATTGAACATTTAGTAAATTTGTAAAAAAGATGGTAATATGTTTGGTTAAATGCCTAATTTTTAATTTTTATTAAACGCAGAGGGCGCAGAGAGTACAGAGAGAGGGAGAGAATGTAAAGGGGATAATAATGACAAGTTTTACAGGTGAATTAGCGGCTTTAGCAGCAGCTTTTGTTTGGGCGCTATCTTCGACAATTTGGCAGCGGGTGGGGCAGCAAATTCCCGCAGTTGTGATGAATTTTCTTAAGGGCGCGATCGCTCTATTTTTTCTGTTATCGACTATCCTCATATTAGGCAAATCTTGGCCTGCAATTAACACCAATATTTTAGCAATGCTGCTTGTCAGCGGTGTTTTAGGAATCGGTATCGGAGACACTGCTTGGTTTGTAGTTTTAAAATATTTGGGAGCGAGGCGCGCGCTGCTTTTAGAAACGCTTTCTCCTCCTTTAACTGCTTTATTTAGTTTGATATTTCTGCAAGAAAATTTGTCTCTTGTAGCTTGTACTGGCATCCTGTTAACTATCTGCGGCGTCGCTTGGGTAATTGCGGAAAGAACCGCCGAAACAGATTTACCGTCAAAACAGATTTGGCTGGGATTGGGAGTTAGTTTGTTGGGACAAACAAGCCACGCAGCCGGCGCAGTTTTATCCCGCGCCGCTTTCAATCAAATAGATATCGATCCTTTGTGGACTGCATCACTGCGTTTGAGCGGGGGAATGGCGGTAATGCTATTCTTTTTAAATCGCACGAATACCGCAACTTTGAAACATTTAAAATTGCCTAAAATCTTAGCTGCTACGATTATAGCAGCTTTTTTAGGAACGTATCTCGGCATTTTTCTGCAACAAACTTCATTAAAATACGCACCAGCAGGAATCGCTCAAGCACTTAGTTCCACCAGCCCTTTATTCGTGCTACCTTTAGCTTGGTTGGCGGGCGAAAAAGTCAGTTTGAGAGCAGTTTTGGGAGCCGCTGGCGCGATCGCCGGAATTGGACTATTATTAGATTTTAGATTTTAGATTTTAGATTTTAGATTGGGGGCTATAAAATTTAATAAATGACAGATTTTTGATGAGAGCGCAATCTCGTAGGGGCGGGTTCACCAACCATCTTAAAGGAACAAAAACAATCTCCTAAACCCGCCCCCACCCTACCAAAAAACTGCGATCGCCTATACTTAAAATTTGATATTTGCTATACTAAAAAATGACTAACTATCAGGACGATCGACAACAAAAAAACCTAACCGCTATTTACGATCGCATCAATTGGCTTCACCAACAACCAGACGGCATCCTATTTCAAGAAATTTCCGGCGACAACTGCATAGCAGTCAAAAAAATCAAATCCGTACTGTTGCTGTTTTTAGCAGATCGATCGACCTTAACCACCAATGTAGCGCAATCCATCTTCGATTTAAACAATCCCCTCAACTTCATCTTTCCCTACGCCAAAGCAATAGTGCTAGCATTAATCTGGCAAAGCCAACCCAAAAACATCTATATTATCGGCTTTGGCGGCGGTAGCATTCCTCAGTTTTTTCACCACTACTTCCCTGATGCTACGATCGAATGTACCGATATCGATCGAACAATTGTCGCAGTAGCTCAAAAATATTTTGGCATTCAACTAGACGACAGATTAAAAGTAGCAATTCAAGACGGACGCGACTATCTGGCAGAGAAAATTTCCGCAACAAAATACGATATAATAATTGTTGATGCTGGCTTCGGCAGCGGCTATATGCCCTACAGATTGGTAACGCAAGAATTTTACCAACTGTGCAAATCTCGATTATCAAATTCTGGCGTTATCGCCGTCCACCTATTCCACAAACAAGATTTTAATGCCGCAGCAGTGAAAACTCTGCAAAGCGTATTTGCGCGAGTTTATACCTGCAATTTAGCAGAAGGTAACAGCATTGCGATCGCGACCAATCTTCCTCTTTTAGATAAAAATGAAATCTTCTTCAAAGCAGAAATTATTCAGGATTTTCACAATTTAGAATTTTCTTTAACAGAACAAACGCAGCAACTAAAAAACGCTGCCCAATTGCTGGAATCGGTAGCTAATTGGGAAGCCCTACCAATGTTTACAGATGCTGCAATGCCGCCCGGATATTTGGATTGATTTTGACGCAGCGTAACCGCAAGTGGCGATTGTAGGGACACGGCAATGCCGTATCCTGAGATGTTTTGTATCAATGCTATAAACCATTACACTGCAAGCTTAGCCAATCCCAAATAGCGAATACCTTCCGGTGTCACATCAAAGCGACAGGGCAAAATTTCTACACCTGCACTAATAGCCTGTCTAAATAATAGTCCGTAAGCGCGATCGGCACTATCTCCAGGAGCAAAATCAGTACAATCTCCGCGATTGATAAAATATAACATAACAGCCCTCGCACCCTGCCGTACCACCTCAATCAATTCTCGCAAATGTTTCTGTCCTCTCTCCGTTACTGTATCGGGAAATAAAGCTAATTTATCTTTTGCCCAAGTGGTATTTTTAACTTCCACAAAAATCGGTTTTTCCTCACCAGACAGCCAAAAATCAACCCTACTTTTTTTATCCATCCCGAAAGCAACCTCTGGCTTAATCAAACTGTAATTACCCAACTCAGGAAATAATTTTAGTTCCAAAGCCAACTTAATTACTCGATTCGGCAAAGCAGTATTAACTCCCACCCAAATAGGTTCCGTATCGCACAACTTAATTAATTCCCAAGTATAAGCCAACTTACGTTTGGGATTGTTGCTGTAAGATACCAACACTGGATTGCCAGGAATGCAAACACCAGTCATCGGACCAGTGTTAGGACAGTGTGCGGTGATAATTTCTCCCGTAGTTAGTTCGATATCAGCAAAAAATCGCTTGTACCGCTTGATGAGAATTCCTGGTAAAAGAGGGGGATATTTATAAATTAATTCAGCCATTAGTTAGTTGATAGTTGATAGTTGATAGTGCGAAGGTTCTCACTCGCGATCCGTTGTCGATCGTTGATAATCTTTGAATTACCTAGATTCTTGTCGGGGCGGGTTCGCCAACAATACTTGCCAATAATTGACAATCTCATAAACCAGCCCCCACCCAACAACTAATCTCCACGTACATCGATCTATAATACACCACAAAAGTCCAATAAACTAATCTCCGCTATTTTGCGATCGCTCCTATTCTCTCTTATTTACCTTCCTTTCTCAACTCATTAATTTCATCATTTAACGGTTTATTTTGACGACCTTTCATTAACTGTTTCATCTGCGCTTTAAAAGCTTCCACCAGTTCGGGACTGGCTTGAGTCTTTTGCCAAGAATCGCGAGAAGTTATGCGTGCCGACCAAGCATTTAAATTCGGATATTCGTCTAACGATATACCTAATTCAGGCATCCAAACTATGGAAACTCCAGCAACAATATCCGCGAGAGTAATGCTGCTGCCAAAAAAGATCGATCGACCAACAAACCCTCAAAAAATCTCAATACTACAGCCACGTTCTGGTGAGATTTTTCCAAATCTTTCGAGTCAGCTTCCCCGCCGAAAGTTTGGCGTACCAAAGGACTCATTACAGGCACCAACTCATTCACAGTTACCATTTCTACCATGCGGACGATCGCCCGTTCTTTCGCATCCTCCGGCAACAGTGCGATCGCGGGATACTTAGCCTCTAGATAATCCAAAATTGCCAGCGTTTCTATTATATGAAAATCGCCATCTGCCAAAACAGGTACGTGATGAAACGGGCTAATTGCCAAAAAATCCGGTTGAAACTGGTCGCCATTTAATTTGAGCGGAATCAATTCAAAATCCAGTTGTTTTTCCAGCAAAGCAATCCAGACTCGGCGGGCGTTAGTAGACAGCGGATTGTAATAAAGTTTTAGCGCAGACATTCGATTTGAGATTTAAGAGTTTTGATTTTAGATTGAGGTAGCATAGCACAAAACGACTATTTTGATAAAGTTTGCCGATAAAAGTTATATTTGGTATCATTATTAATAACCTGTAGGGGCGGGTTCACCAACAATCTTTAACTCTTAACAACAATCTCAAAAACCCGCCCCCACCCCACGAATAACCCCCAAATAACCGACCTATTGAGAGGCGTGCAAAATATCAGTAAAAGCAATTCAAAAGATAAATTTGCACGAAACGTGCTACGATCGTCCCGATTCACTACTAAACGAAGCGAAACCTTGTAGCATTAAGTAAATCCACCTAATTAAATGTAAGATCCCGATCGCTAGAGAGCTTGCCGCCTGTAGGCTCTTCCTTCTTCCTTCTTCCTTCCTTCTTCCTTCCTTCTTCCTTCTTCCTTCTTCCTTCTTCCTTCTTCCTTCTTCCTTCCTTCTTCCTTCTACTTAGAGTTTGTAACCATTTGTGGCAGAATCACAGAAGCCCTCACGTTCCCTAGCAGGCATTGCCGGCATTGTCGCAGTCGCCACCCTGATTAGCAAAGTCTTCGGATTGGTGCGCCAAATTGCCATAGCTGCAGCCTTTGGAGTCGGTGTCGCCGTCGATGCCTACAATTACGCCTACGTCATCCCCGGCTTTTTATTTATTTTGCTGGGAGGCATCAACGGACCATTTCACAGTGCCATAGTCAGCGTTTTAGCCCGCCGCGACAAAAAAGAAGCAGCACCTTTAGTCGAAACAATCACTACTTTTGTCGGCGGTATATTGCTGTTAATAACAGTTGCTTTAATTATTTTCGCCGATCCGCTAATCGATTTAGTAGCACCCGGATTGAATAAAACTGCCCAAGGTTTAGAAATCAAAGCAATTGCCGTACAGCAATTTCGGATTATGGCACCGATGGCATTGCTTTCAGGCTTAATCGGCATCGGTTTTGGCACTCTCAATGCTGCCGATATGTACTGGTTGCCTTCTATCAGCCCTTTATTTTCCAGCGTGGCACTTGTGGGCGGATTGGGAATTCTCGCGCTGCAACTCGGAGAAAAAATTATTCAGCCAGAATACGCAGTAATTGGCGGCTTAGTATTAGCTTGGGGAACTTTAGCAGGCGCAGTTTTGCAGTGGTTGGTACAAGTGACGGCCCAGTGGCGTGCGGGCTTGGGAAAATTGCGTTTGCGGTTTAATTTTAAACAGCCTGGAGTGCCAGAAGTAATTAAAGTAATGGTGCCTGCTACCCTATCATCGGGAATGCTGCAAATTAACGTCTACACTGACCTGTTTTTCGCATCCTACATCCCTCAAGCAGCGGCGGCAATGGGTTACGCAGGCTTGTTAGTGATGACGCCTGTAGGCATTATTTCTAATGTAATTTTAGTGCCATTTTTGCCGATATTTTCGCGCCTCACCGATCCGCAAGACTGGCCGGAATTAAAAGATCGAATCCGCCAATCTTTAGTTTTAACCGGGATTGCGATGTTGCCACTTAGCGCTTTAATGGTAGCACTGGCAGGACCGATCGTCCGCATTGTTTACGAACGTTATGCTTTCGATCGATCGGCCTCGCAGTTTGTTGCGCCCGTATTGATGGCTTACAGTGTGGGAATGTTTGTTTATTTGGGCCGCGATGTTTTGGTAAGGGTATTTTACGCTTTGGGAGATGGAGAAACACCTTTTCGCATCAGTATTTTCAACATCTTTTTGAACGGACTGCTGGATTATTTATTAGTACAATCGTTCGGCGCGCCCGGATTAGTTTTAGCGACAGTGGGAGTCAACATTACATCAATGGTAATGCTGCTGTACGTGTTAAATAAAAAGTTGGGCGGTTTGCCTTGGCAGGAATGGAGTATGCCTTTACTCGGATTAACTGCGGCCAGTATCTTAACTGGCATCCAAGCTTGGGGAATTCTCGGACTTTCTCAAAAATTTTGGGGAACTGAAGGGATGTTAATTCAGTTAGTGCAATTGAGTTTGGCTAGTTTGGGGGGATTGGCAATTTTTGCAGTATGTGCCTATCAGATGAAGTTACCTGAAGTTGATATGTTTGTCGATCGCATCCGGCGGCGTTTTGGGAAATAATATAGTAGTTGAGAGTTGCTCGGGAGTAGCGGATTGGCGCAAGTATGTTTTGAGTTGATAGTTGATAATTGACCGAATTGTAGGTTGGGTTGAGGCACGAAACCCATTGTAGTGAGAAATTCAGTCCGCAACTTGCACGGACTAAAATCCACACTACGAAATAATTTGATGACATTCGATCGAGTTCGATCGGCTACCAAATCCCAAAAACCTCACTATCAACGATCGACTATCAACGATCGACTCATTACATATCTCGCTGAAATTCCTCTAAAATATCCATCAACTGATTTTGACCCTGCATCGGAATCAAATCTGCCAGCGGCACTTCCCGCTTGCCGCCACCCAAAACAACCGGAATTCCCTGCAAAACCTGCCCGACTCTCTGGGCACTTAAATTGCCGCTTTCCATAAGAGAATAAAGTTGTTTGGCAACCACAGTATGCAGGTGAGCATCTCTGAGATACAAATGCCATTTGGCGATATCAATGTAAACATTCTCGCCAATTTCCGCAGCTAAGGATTCGATGTCCTGTGTAGTATTAGCCATATTAAAAAGGAAGAAAGTTAAGTTTTATCAGTCAAAAAGTTAATTGAACTGCGGCAGTTGCCCTCAACCGGAATCTTTAGTTAGGGGCGAATAATCCGCGATCGCGAACACGTAAATTGCGTGAGCAAACAGCACCAGCAACCATCCACCCGTTACCCAAACAGCCCAAGGCCAAGTAGCCTTCTGTAAATTGTGAAAAAACCACAAACTGGAATTAGAAGCAGAAAAAATAGCAACGTGAATGGCAAAATTCATCCTGTCATCTAATCGGCGGTAATCTGGATCTTGACGGTCGGGTTTGCGAGGCCAACGAGGAGGCATGGTTTTTTACATTTGTTAGTAGTTCACCTCTATTTTAAGCTGAAATTGCAGTTTTTTGAATAGAGAACTTACCTGCAGGCGATCGGAAACCGGGTTTTTTACCAAAATAATTCGCACTCATGCCACAGATGCGCGAAAAAAATCCGATCGTCCGTGACTGCCTAGGGTGCGTCGCCGCTTTCCAATTCAGCCTGCTGGAACTAGCCCTCCAGCCCTGCCGAGGAGCGCTACAAACTATTGAACGCTTAATTTTTCAATAGTGAATCCGTCCAAAGCGGGAACTTCAATCTTGTGTGATTTGATAGTCCCCTGACTTGCCACCGCTTTTGCTCACCAGTCGAATACATTCAATTTCGATCGACTTTTCCAGAGCTTTTGCCATATCGTACAGCGTCAGGGCCGCCACTGAAACCGCAGTCAGTGCCTCCATTTCCACCCCAGTTTCTGCCTTCGTTTTCACCGTCGCCCGAATTTGATATCCCGGCAACTCAGCATCCGGCGTCACCTGCACTTCCACCTTCGCTAGCGGTAGCGGGTGGCACAGCGGTATCAACTGCGCTGTCTGCTTGGCCGCCATAATTCCCGCCAGCCTTGCAGTTGCCAAAACATCGCCCTTGGGCGCGTTTCCAGCTTGAATTGCTGCAAGCGTTTCCGGCAGCATCCGCACCCTAGCCTCAGCGACGGCTTGGCGCACAGTCGGCACTTTCGCTGAAACGTCCACCATTTGGGCTTCGCCAGTGCGATCGAGGTGAGTCAGTGCCATCTGGGCAGGCTCTGGAAAAAAATTTGCCGGCAGGTCTTGCATTATCTTGGAGTAGTGTGTTATGTTAGTCTTCTGTGAAAACACAGACAGTTAAATTTTAGATTACAATTAAAACTTGCAATCTTGAATTTAAACAAACAAGGGCTTGTAGCTTAGTGGATAGAGCGCATGGCTACGAACCATGAGGTCGGGGGTTCGACTCCCTCCAAGCCCGTAGGCTTTCAGCCTTTACCCAACATTCAACCCGAAAAGCCCTACCTAAATCGTACCAGGTTTGGCTCTTTTTGCTGGATTTTTAAGGCTTACAGCTTCATCAACAAGCTTCATCAACACCGTGCCATCAGCGAGATAGTTAGAATAAATGGCAGCAAGAGCGCCCTCATAAATCAATAGATATAAGGTGCGTAGGGCACCTTATATCTAAGAGAATTGCGATCGATAAATCGATCGCGAGCGAATTTTTAGCTAACTAATTTGACTTCACCAAAACCCCAGGTTCCCGCTGCATTGGCAGCACATCCAAAATATCCGTTTGCGCGCAATATTTTAAGTCTTCAATTACTCCCAAACGCAAAAGTCGCTGTCCGTGGCTGGCATTTTGCAGCAATTCATGCAGCTTATCTTGCCATTGCTGGTAAAGCGCGATCGCCCCAAAAACTTCATCATTTCCCGCAAATTCCTGCGATGAAATGCCACTTTGGGCGAGCAAACTGTGGGCGATAGCGCCCGCACAAACCGTATCTTCTAACGAAAAACTTCCTTCCCAACCAGAACCGACAATGCCGATCGTTTCCGGCTTTTTACTTAATAGAAAATCCACAACTGCTTTGCGGTTAATTAGCGCCGCCGTCAGCACTGTCGGCGAAGTTTCTATTCTTTGCAAGGCGCGAGTACCGTTAGTCGTGCTGATAAAAATTCGCTTCCCACCCACCTTTTCTGCTCCGCAGTCGAGGGGGGAATTTCCCATGTCAAATCCGTCAACTTTCGCGCCGCCGCGTTCTCCGGCGCGAATTCGCTTGTCTGCTGGCCATTTTTCGCTCTCGGCCATCAGCTTGTCCAAGTCGCTGAAAACTTGGACGGCTTCAGCCCCGTTATTGAGGGCTGTAGCCATTGTAGTTGTAGCCCGCAACACGTCAACTGCGATCGCGCATTCGGGCATTTTGTCCGTTGGGGTAAGTTCGGGGGTGTGGTAAATAAAAAGCTTCACTTTTGGGGGAACCTGCGATAAATGCTCATAGGTAATAATAGTAGAAAATGACACTTTCACCGCTCTTTGCGATCGATCGGCTATCATTTGAGTGCGGGCGATCGGTTCGCAAGCGGGACGATCGCACGTTTCAGTAAATATTAAGTTACCTCTCAGACACGATATAAAACCTTATTCCCTCTTCCTTCCTCCCTCTTCCCTCTTCCCTTTTTCCTTCTTCCTTCTTCCTTCTTCCTTCCTCCCTCTTCCTTTTCCCTCTTCCTTCTTCCTTCTTCCTTCCTTCTTCCCTCTTCCTT
>JAAUPF010000028.1 GCA_012034575.1 Richelia sp. CSU_2_1
AATTCCTGACCGGAACAGGGGGAGACATCATTTCCTTCAGTGGCATTGCTGCGATCGATGTTGTCCAATCCGGCAGCAACACTTTGTTCCGAGTCGGAGACGGTATTGCGGGCAATATAGGATTTGGCACAGGTGCGGTGTTGATTACCTTAGCCAATACTCCCTTTACCTCGGCTGACATCACCACCAATATCAATCCAAGCAATATTCCTATCTTCAAGTTTTCCTAACATCTCGATCTACAGACTGAGGAATGCGGAACTTAAGGAGGTGGTTATACATTAATCTTGCCCTGTAATTACAGCAGTTTTCCTGTAGGTAAGGTACACCGAAATCATCGTTAGGGACACGGCAGTGCCTTGTCCTGGAAGGATTATCGGATCGGCGGTTGTACTTCATAAACCTGCAATCTGCTGTATTTGTCAAAATTTGCCAAACAGGCATCATGTTGACTCTATTTTTCAAAAAATAGGTGTCTTCATTTAATTTCTCCTGTTAATAAACACATAAATAATGGCAATTTTAAAAGTATTGCTTCTGATTTTTTGTGTTTTTTTAATCTCAATTAGGTAGCGATTTATAGCAGGAAAATAGTTAGAAAAAACTTTCACAAAACCCTTGACAAATACAATTTATCTATTAAGCTTAAATAAAGCGAGTCAAAGATTTAAGTGAGTCAAAGATTTTTCGATCGCTTGATTGGTTTAGTAAATATAGACACCTCCAAAAAAAGACATGAAGCCTTGTTATGTCTAGAGAAAAATAGTTCTTGGAGATGTCTAATGCATAAAAACAGCTTGAAGACAGGAAAATTGACTGTTATCAACTTTTTGTGAATCAGGAAAGCTGAGAATTTTTAGCTCGACGTAACGGGCTGGATTTGATGCGATCGTATTTCGCAAAACTTTGACGAACCTAACTACTTTAACTCACTGGAACAAAATTCATTATTCAAGTTACGTGAATCCAAGCGTAGCTATTATACTTCTGGAAGGATTGCATTATGGCAGTTGTAAATTATGACGGACAAAACTTAGTCGGAACTAGCTTAAGAGGTGCTAACCGCAACGGCTCGACATTTTTCAAAACCCGACTTGAAAATGTCCGGTTCGATCCCAACAATGCGGGGGTTCGCACCCAACTCAGAGGCACAAACTTTTCTGAATCTACTTGGATTGGTGTTAATGCCCGTAATGCCATCTTTGCCCCAAATGCCAGCTTTGGCCCTGCTAATTTATCCTTAGCAACATTAGAAAATGTGAATCTCAGCGGCGCAGATCTGAGACAGGCTAATATGTCGCTGCTCAACACATCCAACCTCAACTTATCAAATGCCAACCTGACTGATGCCAACCTGCAATCAGCCAATATTAGTGGGGAACAATCTGAACGTCCTAACCTGACTGGAGCGAATTTTACTCGCGCCGATTTGTCTCTGGCTAATCTGAAAGCTGCTGATTTTACAGGTGCCAACCTGACTGATGCTAACCTCCAAGGAGCGATTCTGGAAGCGACTCTTTTAGTAAATGTCAATGCCACAGGTGCTGACTTCCGGCAAACAAATTTCACAGATGTTACTCTGCAAAACTCTATTTTTGACCTCGCCAATTTGAGTGGTGTCTCTTTGAGTGATGCCCCACTCGAACCCGGTCAAACGGGCAATGTTAGCTTTCGTGGTGCTGATTTAAGTGGTGCGCTTATAGATGATGCCGTGCTGACTGGTGCTGATTTTAGCCCCTCTGGTAGTACAATCACAAACCTCACTGGAACCAGACTCGATCAAACTGATTTAAGTGGAGCGAATTTCACTCAAGCCAATGCCGAAGATGTCTTGATTAACGGACTTGCCGTTGGTGCAAATTTCACCGATGCCAATTTGATTAGCGCTGACTTTACGACAGCCGACTTAACAAATGCCAACTTCACGGGAGCTAACCTAACTGGGGTACTGACGACTGATTCGATCGCGATTGGTGCAAATTTCACCAATGCCAATTTGAGTAACGCTAACCTGTCGAAAGGTGATTTCACCAATGCCAACTTCAGAGGCGCAGATCTGACAGGTGCGATCGCGGTTGATGCGATCGGTTTAATTCTTGGAGATGCTTTAGACAATACCCTCAACGGCACAACTGGAAACGATAATATCTTTGGTAATGAAGGCAATGACACCCTGACTGGCGATCTCGGTAATGATTATCTCAGTGGTGGTGCAGGTAATGATAACCTCAATGGCGGTGCAGGTACTGACACCCTAGCTGGTGGTGCTGGTGCTGATATTCTAACTGGGGCAGGTGGTAATGATATCCTGACTGGTGACGCTGGCAACGATATCCTTAATGGTGGTGCTGGCAACGACACATTTATCTTTGCATCGGGTTTTGGTAGCGATCGCATTAACGCTTTCATTAGTAATGCAGACAAAATTGACCTCACAGCATTTGCCACCAATTTCGCAGCTTCAGGATTAACAGCTACTCCAAGTCCTCAAAATCCTGCCAACACAGTAATTTCCAGTCCGTTATTTGGAGGCAATACGATTACTCTGGCAAACCTCAGCTACACCATTAATCCTAACGACTTTATCTTCTAACGAAAGGAGTTGTGGCTGGGTTACTCCCCGGACGTTTCACAGCAGCAGACTTTGTTGCCTTGTAATTGCAAATGGGTTGTGGGTGCGACTCGCTCTTAGACGATTCAAGTTTGCTCGATCGCGCCCAACCCACCTACAAAATATCTCCCAAAAAGCCTGTTCTTAACAGGCAAGATACCTGTTCCCCAAAAATTATGCCAGATGCCTGCAAGCTACGGCACGTAAAAGTCAACGATCGAGTTCGCTCGATTCTCTCTGCATCCCATTTGTTAGATATTTGCGACCAAATTACCGATCGAGAGGCTATGAATTCAAATGTTTAAGTATTTGCGAACCGAGCATCGACTGAATAACTTTCTCTGTTGTTTCATCTTCTGTCAATTGCCCCTCATCTGTTGTCAGATGAGGGGGAAAGGCAAAGATGAAAACAGATCGAACAGAGGCTTAAATAATTAAGCTAGCCCTCAAGTTTCAAAAACAAACAAGTTCATTAAATTCAAAAGGAAAATTATGGTCAACATAATAAATGGAAACAACAATGCCAACACTCTTAACGGAACAGAACTGGAGGATTTAATCTCTGGGTTGGGTGGCAATGACCTGCTCCGAGGTCGAGGCGGGAAAGACACCCTGTTTGGTGGTAACGGTAAAGACAGGCTATTTGGGGATGTAGGCGAAGACGAGCTGTATGGTGAAGATGGCGATGACACCCTCTATGGTGGGACGAGTGCTATCGATGGCGTCGATGGCAAAGATCTCCTCGATGGTGGTGCTGGTAATGACTTGGTATATGGTGGCTTAGAGGATACTGCTCAGGGCGGTGCTGATAATGACACCTTGGTTGGTAGCTTCTATGACGACGTGCTGTACGGCGACGACGCAATGGGTATATCTCCGAGTGGTGCTGACTCGATCGTCGGTGGACAGGGCAACGATACTATTTACGGCGAAGCTAACGATACTATACAAGGCTTCAACGATACCATCAGAGGCGAAGCTGGCGATGACAAGATCTATGGCTATGGTGGTGATGACTCCCTCAGTGGCGGAGACGGTGTTGACTACATCGACGGTGGCGACGGTAACGACATCCTTGATGGCGGCACTGGATCGAGTACGCTGTTGGGTGGTGCTGGCTTAGAAACCATCAGAGGTGGCATTGAAGGTGACTACATCGATGGTGGTGAAGGCAATGACAACCTCAGTGGCCTCGGTGGCAATGACACCATCTATGGCGACGTGGGTGTAGCTGTATCTCTCGCTGGCAATGACATCCTCAATGGTGGTGCTGGCGATGACTTCCTAGATGGCGGTGCAGGGGTCGATCGGATTATCGGTGCCGCTGGCTTTGATGTACTCTTTGGTGGTGAAGATGCAGAAACCCAAACCGCACGCGACACGCTGACTGGCGGGGCTGACACTGATTACTTCCAATTGCTGTACACAGCATTTATACCAGAGCCACCTGTAATTGGTGAGCCGATCGTCTCGCCTCCTGTTGGTGACTACATCGTTGACTTCGTAAAAGGGACTGACTTCTTCTTAGTGGAGGGGATTACCTTTGAGCAGTTAGGGTTCCAGAACATCTCGCTTACAGTTGGCGGGGTTGCTACTCCGAGTACCCGGATCTACGTCAAGCCTGAAGCCGGAATTCCGATCGCTCAAGCGGAAACGCTAGCTGTGGTTCAAGGGGTGCGTACATTTAACGCCTCGCATTTCATTTTTGGAGGTATCTAAGAAATGAGCGTATGTATCTGGGGTCAACCAGATGCACACGCCCTCGCGCTCAGTCGTGCTGAGCAAATTTCGGATTCTATTGTGTTCATTTCCTGCTGTCTCTGGCCAAAGAGGCGGCAGGAACTTAATACTAAAATAACAAAATTTGCGAAAAAATACTCTTTACAAAAGGCATTTAAAACAAATAGCGATCGGCCAATTATACAAATCCTATGCAACTGGACTCGATCGGATATCATGTTCGATCGATTACTATAGTATATGTAATACCAAATCCGGGTTAATCATCCTCTTTATAAATCGTCTGTCACCGGCAGAATCTTTGAGATTGCTTAGCGAAAGCTCGCAATGACAATAGAGGGGATAAGTACCCGGATTTGGTATCAGCCCTTGTTGAACGCAGTAAACCCTCCGCTAAACGATTGGCCCAACATCCATAAGAGTTGGGCTCAACGAAGTGGAGGGTTTCACTTTGTTGGACTCAACCTACTGTACTAATCGCGGTCAATCGATCGGACACGATATGATTTACGCTTGCTGTATGTGAATTTAAAAACATATTTGTCTCGACATTTTTACTATTTTTTCCCGAGTTTGGGAGAACCATAAAAACAACTTGAATTGGTATGTTTCGAGGGATTAAATAGCTGTGATGACAAATTGTGTCGCTCGCCTAAGTGATAATTTTGGTCTCGCCACCGTGAGACAATGGCAGAAAAACATTTTATTCTGTTTGTCCAAAATATGCGCTCGGGAAAAACCCCGATCGCACTCGAGCAAAGTCATTGAAAGAGAGACATCAATGAACACTCGAAGGCAGGATAATTCGTAATTCGATCGGAATCTGTCTCCCAAATAGCTACTTCATAAGTAGTTACTTTTGTCAACTTTATTGTTAACTAGAGTTGGGACTAAGACAGAATAAAGGGGTGCATTATGTAAATTGAATGCAACTGTCAACTGCCAACTGCCAACTGTTTAAGCAATTCTCATTAAGAACTCTAAGATATTGCTGGGAGGATTTTTGGGGCGATTTGTTTTGTTGGTCGATCGAACGCAGTTTAAAGGAGATTGAATTTGAGGTAAGTAAGTGACGATTTCCACGGCGATATTCTCAACTAGATGTACTAAGTCTATAGACAGTACAGCGATCGGTCTTTCAGTACAATGTCACTATTTCGATCCGCACGCCCTTCGAGTCTGGATGTTTGCGGCTGCGGGCGCGCCTCTGAATCTTTGGTTCGTATGGTTTCAGGGTTTGTCTGCAGTGGCCCGGCAAAGGTAGATCTTCCAGACAGTGGCGCGAGTGGCACATCGCTCGGAGGGACACAACTGTGCTCTGTCCCACAGCTACCTGTACTATCTGCGACGATCGTCAAGTCATCCCAAAAATCTTAATCTTTTTATTACTTTATTTTAACCTTCGCTGCCTGTAGGATATGAATCCAGTGCTGCTGGTTAGCAAACAAAGCAATTATCAGTAAATAAACCGAATTTTTGGGAATATAATGTTACAGATCGCGCTATTTATTGCCACGTTTTTTTTAGCACACTCCAATGGAGCTAATGATAATTTTAAAGGCGTAGCGACACTGTTTGGCAGCCAGACAGCTAATTATAAAACAGCAATTACTTGGGCGACGATCGCAACTTTTGCTGGTTCAGTATTTTCGATTTTTTTAGCAGGAACTCTGGTAAAAAGCTTTTCAGGAAAAGGCTTAGTTCCCGACGCGATCGCCAATGCTGCTGACTTTCATTTAGCAGTCGCGATCGCAGCCGGTATAACCGTGATTCTTGCTACTTTAACTGGATTTCCGATTTCCACAACTCACGGTCTTACAGGTGCTTTAATCGGTGCAGGTTTAGTAGCAATTGGTACTCAAGTGAATTTTACAGCATTGCAAAAAACTTTTCTCATGCCTTAGATAAATGCACGCAACGATATAAGGGCAATTTTTTCCAAATTTCCAGTCAAAAATTAGTTGATATTTGCCATTGTGCGAGTGCAGGAATTGTCAGTTTTGCTAGGGGCTTGAACGACAATCCCAAAATAGTTGCGCTGATGTTAATCGGTGAATCGATATCAGTTCAGTGGGGAAGTTTAGCAGTAGCAGTGGGAATGGCGATCGGCGGTTTGTTAAATGCTAAAAAAGTTGCCGAAACCATGAGCAAAAAGATTACAGTAATGAATGCCGGTCAAGGATTGGCAGGAAACTTAGTTACCGGACTGTTAGTTATTGCTGCCAGCCGTTACGGGCTTCCTGTTTCGACAACTCATGTTTCTGTCGGTGCGATTTTTGGTGTGGGGTTGATTTCCAAAAAAGCAAACGCGCGCGTTTTTTATCAGATTTTGCTGTCGTGGATTTTGACATTGCCAATTGCTGCTGGAATTAGCGCGATCGCTTACGGGATATTGCACCGATCGTAATATTATTGGTATTGGTTGGGGTTCGAGAAGCGAGCGCGTGCGTGAGTCTGTAATCGTAGGGACAGTTTGGTCGTAAGGACTTCAGTCCTTCTTTCTGCGGACTTTAGTCCTCGCTACGAACAGGGTCGATCGAACGCGCTCTTACGCCTCAAGACATAGCGAGACAGTCACCTAAAAGAACGATTTGCAAGTGGCAAGTTTTGTGTTAGAATAGCTGTGACTTTTAGAAAAAACCCTTGGACGTTAAGGAGAACAAAACTATGGATTCACCTACAGAACGCCAACAAGAAAAAGTCGGAGAAAGAGACCTAGAATCAATGCCAGAAGTTGAAAGAGTTAGCGATCTGGGAATAGAAACCCCTGTTTATACTGAAGAAAAAGTTAGCGTCGAAGAGTTTAAAATCAACGGCGACGACTTAGTGGCTAAAGTTAAAGAACTGATTCATGAAGGCAATATTCGCCGTATCATTATCAAAAATGAAGAGGGGCGGATTTTGGTAGAAGTCCCGCTGACGGTGGGAGTAGTGGGCGGAGTTATCGGTGCGGCTTTGTTCCCAGTAATTGCAGCAGTAGGAGCGATCGGCGCGCTTGTCGCCCACCTGACGATCGTCATCGAAAGAACTGAATAGAAAGAATAGAATAGCGGTAAGGACGCAGCAGTGCTGTGTCCTTACCGATACTAGAACGAAGAAAGCGATTTTTTAAGCAAGATTGAAAGCTGCGATCGAATATTTTGCAGGCGCTTCCTAAGAAACCGCTTTGTGAACCAACTTAACTTTTCCTAAAGCAGTCTTTCTACTGTCAAAAAGTCTCATGACTCCCGAAGATATAGTTTCAACTACATCAGAATCGCACTCCGATAGAAAATCTTCAGACGACATCTGACCCGTAAAAAATTCTTTGGCTTTCTTCAAATAGTTGTCAGTTTCAGCAAAGCCGATAGATTTGATAATAAAGGTAGAAACAGGCGAGTTTTTAATATCATAAGGCGATTCTTTATTGCGTCCTATTGCCAACAGATCTAAAACTTCACTTTGCAACTGATTTTCGAGGGGATAGGCGATCGATCGATCGGGCAAATAATCTTCTAAAGCAGAGGTTGTAAATCCAGGCACGCGCAGTTCTCCCATCATTGTTGACAGCGGAATATCTCGCCCCAAACGATAAGAAAGCGCTTCCAAAATCGCGATCGTAATTAGTTTGACACCCAAATACAGTTTGGCTACAGCGATATTTTTGCGAGTTCTGGCGATCGTAGACTCGTAGGTTGAATCGTCTGGTTCTGACATAAACTGCTGGAAAACCAGTTCGGGTTTGAGGAAGTTCAAAAATCCTTCCATCTTTTGCAGCGATCGGCGATATCCACCAACAGTATAAGAATTGACATTGCTCAATTCGTGATTGGTTTCCGGCATCAAATTCCAAGTATTATCTAAGAAATTAGAGGAATTTGGCGAAGCAAAATTCTCGACATCCCGATTGGCCAATCTCACAGCACGCTTGACAGTTTCTGCGGTTTCTGCCTCGCTCAATCCCAAATTAAAATCGCGGTTGGCGTTTATCATGCGCTGGTGCAAAAGTTCGATCGCGCTCAAACCGCTGGGAGAAACTCCGCGAAAAGGAATCGTAGCTTCAATACAAGCAGCTATTTGAGCGATCGTACTAGCAGGCAAAAAAGTTTCCAAACATTTACCCGCAATCACGGCACTTAAAAATTCATTTTGACCGGCAAACGGAGACAAAGTTTGACCGGGAACAAACCCAAATACTGCCTCTACAAGCTGGTAGATCCGATCGTCTGGAAGTTCAGTTTTATCCTTAATAACTAACTGCGATCGCACCTCTTTAACAAAAGGACAAATGGCGCTGCTGATATTAAAACCCACGCCCTGATCGACTTGCACGTACACGAGGTCGTGAAACAGTGCAGCCAAAACCTCGATCGGATCGACAGACCCGCCAACCTCAAAAATATGCTCCGACGTGTGAAAATACCGCCAGGGCCCCCTCATAGTTTGAATGATCAGTTCAGCTATCTGTTCGAGCTTTGGAAGTTCTACTCGGCCTCCCAACTGCTCGATCGACGTTACCAAACCATCCAAGCACCGTTTTTGCTCTCCAAAAAGCTCCATTTAAGCACCTCCCGTGCATTCCCTGATTCCTGGGTTCGATCGTCATGGTATCAAAAGGCGCTGTGATTGTGCTATTACTCTTAACTTAAAACTTCCTACTTTCGGTAGAGGGAGAGGGGGAGAGGGGGAAATGGGGAGAGTGGGAGAGGGGAGAGTGGGCGGATGGAATGAGATAAAAGAGAGGGAGGGGGATAGTTGAGTAGAGCTGGGAATTCAATTTAAAAATGCAAAATTTGCGAGGATTTGTTGAAGTTAAGCGAGCGGCTTTAGAGATTTTTGGGGAATTAAGGAAAACTTGGTCTCAAGCTGGTTCCGAAAGCACAAGTAAACTTCGGCAGCCATTTGTGTAACGAATGCAACAGATACGACAAGAATTAATGGAAGATTTTTTTACTTCCCCAAGCTTTTCTCAGTTCAGCTTTTAGAGAGATGAAAGAACGCGGTCGATCGACGCATAATTAGGAACTCAGCTATTTGGGGGATTAGGTGGTTGTGAAATTCGTGTCAGACCCGCGCATTTCAGTCAAAATTCGCAAAATGAACGAGCGGGTGCGGTGGCAAGAAAAACCAATCGCCGATCGGGAAATCGACCAAACTCGAATGGTTTTGGACGATCGCAGCGACGACAGTCCAGAGTTTTCCTTTTTAGTTGCAGGGGACAGCGGCACGGGCAACCACCGCGGGCACAACCCCCAACGGCAGGTAGCCCAGCAGATGCTGGCACAGCGCGAAAGTTGCCGTTTCCTCCTGCACACGGGCGATGTAGTTTATCAAGTCGGTTCCAGCGAATATTATTCGCAAAATTTTATTCGCCCCTACCGAGAGTTTCTCGTTGGAGGCGACGCACCCGATCGAATTCCCTACGATCGCATGATATTTAACTTTCCCTTTCTGCCAGTACCGGGAAATCACGACTACTACGACTTGCCCCTAGTCTACGGCATTCTCTCCGCCAGCGCCCTGCCCCTGCGCCGCCTGTTGGGTTCCAAGTTGGATTTTGATGTGGGGCTGCACGGTTCCGATCGCGGAAACGCTTACGCCAAGGCATTTCTAGACTACCTGAAAGCTCGCCAACTGCCGGGAGATCTCGATCGACACCTCGACACCCACTACACCGCTAACACTAGCACCGGGCGCTGCCTGCGCTACCAGCCCGGACGCTTTACCCGCTTGCCCAACCGCTACTATACCTTCCGCAGCGGCGGGCTCGACTTCTTCGCCCTCGACTCCAACACCTTTAACGAACCTTTGCCGCTGCCGAAAACCAAACAGGGCGACATTCAACGCCGGAATTTGGAACTCGACAGGGAAAAGTTAGAACAAGAAAAATTGGCGATGCTGGAAACTTCAGCGCGCTTGAACCCCGACAATCCCGAGGAAGAGGAACAGCTAGATGACTTGCGCGCCAAATTAGAGCAAGTTGACGAAATGCTGATGGACATTGACAAACAACTGTCGCCCGACAGGACTGCCGCCACCGATGTCGAACAACTCGAATGGCTCAAAACCAGGCTGATCGACTCTTGGCGCGATCCAGACGTGCGGGGGCGGGTAATTTACCTGCACCATCCCCCCTACGTAACTGAGGCAACTAAGTGGAATCAAGCTCAAACCTTGGCAGTGCGCTTGCGACTGCGCGAGGTATTCGATGCGGTAGCCGGCGCACTGGAGGAAGAGGCGCGGGGGCGTTCGATCGTTGATTTAGTGCTGACGGGACACGCTCATTGTCTGGAACACCTGCAAACAGGGGATACCGGACACGCTGATTCTCACATTAATTGGATCGTGTGCGGGGGAAGCGGCCACAGCCTCCGCCGCCAACGGGTAGAAGGGCCGGTGCTGGAGGAACTGGCGAGTTCTCAAGCTTACCAGTTAGGGCGTGCCAGGGGTCGATCGCCCGGTATAGAAACCAACACTCGCCCGGTAGCGGAATCCTTGCTGTATGTAGGCCGCAGCGGTCAAGGTTCGCACAAACGCCGTCCTTATTCGTGTTTGCGGGTTGATGTTCTCGACGGGTGTCCGCCTAAGTTCAGAATCCAGCCGTTAGTTGTCGAACGATTTGAGGGTAAATGGCGGGATATTTCGATCGAACCTTTTGCGATCTAACTAATTTCACCTAATTAAACGCCCGAAAGGAAGAAGGAAGAAGGAATAGGCAACAGGCAACAGGCAACAGGCAATAGGCAACAGGGAAGAAGGAGGAAAGAAGAAGGAAGAAAGAGGAAGAAGGAAGAAGAACAACAATAAGAACTGTCAACTGTCAACTGTCAACTATCAACTAAATTGAGGCTGAAATTTCAATGATTGCTAACTTAACTGAAACTGGTTGGGAAATTATTTACCACCGCGCCCACGCTTTACTTGCGGCTCAGCTTGGCGGACAATGGAAGCGATCGAAATCTCCGATTCGCCTCTATGAAACTATCGCAGCAATTTCTCACCACGACGATCTAGAGAAAGAGTGGGAAGAAAACATTTTGACCCCGGCCGGAGCTCCTTTAGATTTTACCCTTGACAAGGAAACTTCTTTGCCTAAAATTAAAGGATTGGCGCAGAATGCTCTCTATCGCGGTAGGTGGGTAGCAATGCTGATTTCGATGCACATGAGCTATCTCAATGAGGGCAAGCGGGGAGAGTCCAAAGAACTCGATGAATTTTTGGACGAACAACTCGCAAATCAAAAGCAATGGCGTGAAGAATTGGAAATTTCTCAGGAAGATGCCGAGGCAGCTTATGCTTTTTTCCAGTGGTGCGATCGACTGTCTTTGATTCTCTGCAGCCGCGAATTGCCCGCCGGAGAAAGAGCTTTAGAAATTGGCGTCGGTCCCGACGGCAAGCGCTACGATATCGTGCAAGACAGCAACGAACTCGTGACAGTAACTCCTTGGCCTTTTGAAGATGAAAAGTTTACTGTTAATGTCGAAGCGTCTTATTTAGATAAAGTCAAGTTCGACAGCAACAAGGAAATCAAGGAAGCTTTGCACAAAGCTCCTAAAAAAATGCTAGAGTGGACTTTTGTCAAGTCTTAATTAAATCAATGTTTGTAGTGAGGACTTCAGTCCCCTGACTTAGATTGCGGACTTAAGTCCTCACTACGAACTAATTAGATTGCTGTCGATCGCTCTTACATAATTCCCAATTACCAATTACCAATTACCAATTACCAATTACCAATTCCCCATTCCCCATTTCCAATTACCAATTCCCCATTCCCAATTCCCCATTACCAATTATGAAACGTTCAGCTTGTCTAATTTTCAATCCCGTAGCCGGCAACAGCGACCCCGATCGAGATTTGGCTGTAATTCGGGAAATTTTAGAACCTGCGATCGACTTGGACATTCGGATGACAACGCCGGAAATAGATGGCGATCGAATTGCCCGCGAAGCAGTTTCTAGAGGGGTAGAATCAATCATTGCTTCCGGGGGAGACGGCACATTATCAGCAGTTGCAGGTGCGATCGTCGGCACTAATATTCCTTTAGGAATTATCTCGCGGGGAACTGCCAATGCTTTTGCCAATGCTTTAGAACTTCCCAATACAATTGAAACCGCTTGCGAAACAATTTTGGGAGGGTTCACGCGGGTGGTGGATGCGGCAATTTGCAACGGAGAAATGCCGATGGTTTTGCTAGCAGGAGTCGGCTTTGAAGCAGAAACAGTGGAATTAGCCGATCGCGAAATGAAAAATCGCTGGGGAATGCTGGCTTACATTTTGTCAGGAATCAAACAGTTAAATAACTTGGAAAGATTTGAAGCGGAAATCGAAACCGAAGATAAAATTGTCAGCCTGACGGCGGCGGCGGTAACTGTGGCAAATGCGGCACCGGCTACTTCAATTTTAGCTCAAGGGCCGGCAGGAATTATTGTTGATGATGGTTTGCTGGATATTACCTTAGTTGCACCTCAGACCAAAGCAGGGGCGATCGCGGCTTCCTATCACTTACTGCAAACAGCTTTAAGCGGCAATGCAGTCGATCGCGATGACATCGGTTATTTGCGGGCGAGAAAGGTAAAAATTACCACAGATCCGCCTCAAAAAGTTGTTTTAGATGGGGAAATTATCGGCATGACGCCGCTGTTTGTGGAGTGCGTACCGGGGGGATTAACTATTTTTGTACCGCGAGTTGAAGAAGAACCTCCGGTAGAAAAGCTTGAGGGTTTACCTGACGTTCAAGTCGTGTCGAAAACAGTTGACAGTTGACAGTTGACAGTTGACAGTTGTCATGAGTAATTAGTTATTAGTCATTGGTCATTGGTCATTAGTCCGATCGTTTCAGATAAAATAGACATCATTGCTGTAGGGGCGGGTTCGCCAATATACTTAACAGAAACAAACAAGTTTGTAAACCCGCCCCGGCCTCTAATCGAGGTTTAACGATAAGATAAAATAGATCTCATTGCTGTAGGGGCGGTTCGCCAAGATATTTAACAGAAACGAAAAAGTTTGTAAACCCGCCCCGGTCTTGAATCGAGTTCGATCGATCGACGCGATCTAATATTAAGTTCGATCGAACGATCGCCATCCGATTAAAAAGTAGTGAGAAATTCAAGCCGTCACATATTGCGGACTGAAGTCCTCCTTACAAACCTGCCGATTGCGACAGCAGGGGGAGGAAATCGATCGGAGATAATATCAAACTATTATGCGATCGAGTCATGTTAAAATTATAAAAAGCGATAAACAAACATCAATCAAAATGAGCTTAATTGCAGATAAATGGACGATTAAATGGACGATCGCCGAATATCATAAAATGATATCTGCTGGCATCTTAGAAAATCGGCGGGTGGAACTGCTGAAGGGAGAAATTGTAGAAATGGCACCGGAAGGAGAACCCCACGCTTATTTTAGCAGCGAAGCAGGAGAATATTTAATCCGATTGTTGGGCGATCGGGCGACTATTCGTTCGGCAAAACCGATTGCACTGCCCGACAATTCCGAACCAGAACCGGATATTGCGATCGTACAGCGGTTGGGCCGCGAATACCTCGAACACCACCCTTACCCAGAAAATATTTTTTGGTTAATCGAATACTCCGATTCCACCTTAGCTAAAGATTTGGAGACAAAAACCAAAATTTACGCTGAAGCCGGCATCCCCGAATATTGGGTAGTTCACCTAAAAACAGATATCTGATAATATTTCGAGATCCCCAAGATGGCGATTACGCTTCTAAGGTGACGTTAAGGACGGGAACGGTGAACCCGCTAGCATTTCCAGATGTGGCAGTACCGGTCAGCGCGATCGTCCGAGAATAAGCGATAGTAAAGATTTCATGTACTAATTGCCAAAACGCAAGGGCGATCGTCCAAAATTTATAGGAAAATAGTCGATCCAGCCGCCGGCACGCTCCACCTTTGAGAAACCACCAGAATAGTAAATTCTAACAGAGACACAGCTATGGGAAAACCCACAGGTTTTATTGAATTCTTGCGCGAATTGCCCTCAGAACTCTCACCCGTCGAAAGAGTTCGCAATTGGGATGAATTTCACTTGCCGATGGAGGAAGACAAACTCCGCACCCAAGGCGCGCGCTGCATGGATTGCGGCACTCCCTTCTGCCACACCGGTGCTATCATCAGCGGCATGGCAAGCGGCTGCCCCATCAACAACCTCATCCCCGAATGGAACGACTTGGTATATCGCGGGCTGTGGCAAGAAGCCCTCGACAGACTCCACAAAACTAACAACTTCCCCGAATTCACCGGCAGAGTCTGCCCCGCCCCCTGCGAAGGCGCTTGCGTGCTCGGCATCAACAACCCGCCGGTGACAATTAAAAACATCGAAGCATCAATTATCGATAAAGGCTGGGATGAAGGCTGGGTAAAACCCGAACTTCCCGCCAAACGCACCGGCAAAAAAGTCGCAATTATCGGTTCCGGGCCTGCAGGTTTGTCCGCAGCCGCCCAACTCAACAAAGCAGGCCACACTGTCACAGTATACGAAAGGGCCGATCGACCGGGCGGGCTGTTGATGTACGGCATCCCCAACATGAAGTTGGACAAGGAACAAGTTGTCATGCGCCGCCTCAAACTTCTCGAAGCTGAAGGCGTGAACTTCGTTTGCAACACCGAAGTCGGCAAAGACTTGCCAGCAGAACAACTGCTAAAAGAATACGACTCTGTTGTCCTCTGTACCGGTGCCACCAAACCCCGCGACTTGGGCATCCCCGGCCGCGAGTTAAAAGGCATCCACTTCGCGATGGACTTTTTGACAGCCAACACCAAAACGCTTTTAGACAAGAGTACCAACGGCAATTTCATCTCTGCAGAAGGCAAAGATGTCGTAATTATCGGCGGGGGCGACACCGGGACTGACTGCGTGGGCACCTCCATCCGCCACGGCTGCAAAAGCTTGATCCAGCTAGAAATCCTGCCCAAACCGCCGGCAGAACGTGCGGCCAACAATCCCTGGCCCGAATGGCCGAAAGTCTACCGCTTGGATTACGGCCAAGAAGAAGCCGCAGCCAAATTTGGCGATGACCCCCGCGGCTACCTCACCACGGCGACCAAGTTTGAGGGCGACGAAAACGGCAATGTCAAAGCCGTGCACACCGTCGAAGTGGAGTGGGAGAAAAACGAGAAAGGACAGTTCATTCCCAAACACATTCCCGGTACGGAGAAAGTTTTGCCGGCGCAACTCGTGTTGTTGGCGATGGGCTTTTTGGGGCCGGAACAGCCGCTGTTGGATGCTTTGGGATTGGAACGCGACGCTCGCAGCAACGTGAAAGCCGAACACGAAAAGTATGCAACTAGCCTTCCGGGTGTGTTTGCGGCCGGGGATTGTCGTCGGGGACAGAGTTTGGTGGTGTGGGCGATTAACGAAGGGCGCGGTGTGGCGCGGGAGTGCGACCTTTATTTGATGGGCGAAACTGATTTGCCTTAGTTGGTAAGGGTTGCGCGTTAAGGTCGCAGAAACCGGGTTTTTTACCAAAAATTTGGGTTGAAAGCCCCGTCGTTCTACGACGGCTTTTCCACCAGCCGTGCTAAAATAGATGCCGTCCGAGCCAAATAACGACTATAACGACCCAACTATGCTGGTATTCGAGGCCAAACTTGAGGGAGTGAAACCGCAGTACGATAAGCTTGATGAAGCGATTCGTACCGCTCGTTTCATCCGCAATTCTTGCCTGAGATACTGGATGGATAATCGAAACATCGGACGGTACGATCTGAGTGCATATTGTGCTGTTTTGGCGCAAGAATTTGCTTGGGCCTCCAAGCTTAACTCTCAAGCGAGACAAGCTAGTTCTGAAAGAGCATGGAGCGCCATTGCTAGATTCTTCGATAATTGCAGAAAAAAACAGCGTCTTAACTGACTACGTTATTTTGGTCACGACACCCTGTGGATGCTTTCGCTAGTCCCTTGCTCTGTCGTTTGCAGTTAAACAGTTTTAAAGTCACGCTCAACAGTGCTGCAAGCCTAACAAGCCTTAATAACATTGGCGAAGCAAACTTTACTCGAAAGAGAAAACCGGAGGGCAACCATACCCTCCACCCCGCAAGGGGATTCAAGGCGGTTGAAACCGCCGAGTCGTTTCCCTCTCAGGTCTAAAGACTCGCTCGTTTCCCACTTACCGAGTTTTTTTTATGATGATTCAGGACTTATTTTAACCGATAAAGTACCGGTTCAGTCAAAAAATCTTTCCCGAAAACAGGTTGCAAAGGTCCTTGAGAACTTGCCATCCAAGACAGATTTTTTACTGTTTGTTCATCTGTTTTAGTCAGTGGTCCGATCGCCACCATTCCTACTTTATTTTGCCGCAAATTGGCAATCCAATCAGCCATCACATCAGACTTGAAAGGAACATATAAAACTTCTCTGTTCAAATTTTTGCCATAAAATAAGTAGCTGCGAGAACTAAAAAAGAATCCTATTCTCTCATCCGGTACGACATTTTTGTCAATATACTCGTAGATGCCGCGATATAATTCTGTTCGAGTCATATCTCGCTTTTCCCGCGCTACTAAACTCGCAGTTGCTATTAGTAATAGGCAAGTAAAAAGCGCGATCGTCCAACTCAATTTTTTCAGATTTCGGGAGCGCGCGATCGACCAATTTAATTCAGGAATTGCCTGAGACAATATCCAAACTACCAGCAGGGTCAAACCCAAACCCACTACTGGATATACTGCCAACTCTAGCCCGCTGTCGGCTAGAGTTTTATGCAAAAGATTGAAAGCTTTCTCTGGATTTGATTTAAAAGTGTCAATCAAAAAACTTCCCCAAACAATCGATTTTCCGGTAAAAGAACTATCTCTAATAATGTCAAAAATTGTGCTGCTGACAATCCCAAAAAAGCTGCTTGCCATTACTGCTACAACAACTATTTGATTGGGGGTTTTCAGTTTAGTTGCTGCCACTGCTGCTGCTATACCCAGCAAGCTTAAAAATGGGAATCCGTAGCGTAAATTAAAACCGAGCAAAGGGCTGATTACCCCGGACCAATTACCCTCTGTTCCCGAACTGTAAGGTGTAATTAAATACATCATTCCCGTGGCTGCGAGAACTGCAATTAAAATAATATTAAATTCGCCGATCGCTCGATTTCGGCTTTTAATCCACAGGATGAATGCTGCCACTACTTGCAGGGCGATCGCGATAAATGGCAACTGCAATCTCGCGATTATTTGCAAGCCTAAAGTTTGCCAGTGAGCGATACTAAATGGATTGAATTGAGCGGCTAAAGTGCTGTGCCAAATTCTTAAATATGGAGATGAAATTGCTACCGAGGGTCCCGATGGTGCTGCTGGCTGCTGTGAAATAGATGGCGGTAGCGGCACGGGCTGTAACGGCACTTGGAGGCCGGTGGCATCGCTGGCAGGATAGTTGACCTGCAGCAAGTTTCTCGCATACCAAAAACCTCCTAAAAACAGCAAACAAGCGATCCCGCACAGCAAGACAATTTTGCTCAATTTAAATGTTTGAGAATCGATCGACTCAGTATTTTTACGAGCTTCCGCAAAATTGATCGACCTTAAATTATCTAATACATTTTTAGTTTTTACTGCTTTTCGGGAATTTGCTAATTGTTTATTTACTGCAAATCTTCTAATTTCTAATATTGCCAATCCCGCTAACAACGCCACTGTGTAGGCGATACCAGTGACTTTAATTCCTGCTAGCATTCCTGCGGTTGCCAAGCAGAGAGCTAGTTCGGATGCAGCGCGACTGCTGTAATAAGAAATACCGAAGTAAAAACTTACTGTAAAAATTGCAGCTAGCGGCAAGTCTGGGTGAATAGTATTAACTTGATTGAGCAGCATCGGTACAGCCAGCACTAAAGATGATGCTGCCATGCTGTAAATTCTTCGAGCTCCAAATTTAACGCTGGCAAGATAGATTGCCAGCCCTTGCAGCACCCAAGAAATTAACAGGGGGAAAGTTGCGAGGAAATCTTCTCTGAATGGAATGACAAACAAAGCAGATAAGACGTGCCAATTATAAGGATATATTCTGGCTTGTTCGTGTTCAAACATCCAGTTTCCTGAGGGATCGAGTAAGGTAAATGAACCTGTTTGATACCAGCGGGCGATCGCGGGCAGGTGAAACCACAAAGAATCGTAATTTGTTGTAGGTTTAGTTGCGAGGGTTCCTAACAGCACGCATCCCGCAAAAGTGGCAGCAGATATAATTAGCAGTTCCCATTTATTTAAAGGTTGTTGGAGTTGGGGAACCTGCAAATTTGCGCGATCGCTCTTTTTTTTAATCCCATCTATCGCAAGTATGCCGAGAGCAAAAATTATTAATTGTGTTATAATAACTGCGGGAAGGTTGAGTCGATCGAGACTGCCTAAAATCAATCCCGTACAGAGTTGTATCGCAGTCCATCCCGTCAGAATTACCAGCAGAAAATGAGCGAATGAGCTGGTGGTATTTTCTTTTAAATTGCCGAAGGCAAGCGACAAGCACCCAGGAATCGGCCCGACTAAAACAATCAGAAATAAAAGTAATTCCCACAAATGTTGTGCGATTAATATCATGGTGCAGGCAACTTATCCAAAATATGCCCCACTAACGGTTTGTAGTGGGGAAGGAAGAGGGAAGAAGGAGTCGGGATTCAGGAGGAAGAAGCAAGAAGAAAAATAACTGTCAACTGTCAACTGTCAACTCTCAACTATCTACCTGCTTGCTTGCTTTTGAATTTTCGGTTTCGCTACTTCGCTATTTTTAGATTTGACAGTATCAGTTTTTAACAGTTCCGGGAATGGGGGTTGGAGGTTGACAACTTCGATGTCCATTCCCACCGGCAAAGGAGGGAGTTGAGGAAGGTCACTTTCCAAATCTTTGAGACTGTTGCCGTTTGGGGCTGGCAAGATTTTCGGCATTTCCGGTACTTTAGCGGTTTGCAAAGTGCCGAGCATTCTGGCTAAAGCGAATTCTAGCTGAGAGCCAGGGTCGATCGCCACCCAACCCCGATCGGTCATTTGCCGGATCTCGAAGTGCAAGTGAGGCCCGGTGGACATTCCGGTACTGCCGACGCGCCCGATGGTTTCTCCCTGTTTGACAAACTCTCCCGGTTTCACAAACAATTCCGAAAGGTGGGCGTAGAGAGTTTCTTGAGACTGTTGGTTGTGATTGAGAACTACTGTCAAACCGTAGCCGCCCAACCAATCCGCGATTGCGACTTGGCCTGCATAGGCCGCCAGCACCGGCGTCCCCAGGGGAGCTCCCAAGTCGGTTCCGGTGTGAAATCTGCCGTAGCCCATCACTGGATGCACCCGCCAGCCGAAGGGCGAAGTAATTGCCGAAGCAATCGACAGGGGGAACAGCAAGCTGGTGTTGCCGTTTCCTGCCAGGCCAGCAGGCCGTTGCGTGAGATTGTAATAAGCTGAAGCCGTGCTGCTGCCGCTCGTAACGGAAATCGGCGCGACGGGAATCGGTCCGAATCCCATGCTGGGCGCGAATGCTGAGCCACCTCCCCCGCCGTAGTATGCAGCGGAGGCGGGATCGCTGCTGTTACCCGAGTATGCCACAGGGGAGCCGGGGAAGTCAGCCGCATAAGCCGGTTGTCCGTAACCGGGCGGTGGCGGGGCTTGCTGCCCCCAAAGCTGGCCTCCTATTTGCTGGACGGCTTGACCGACTGCACCTGCAATGCTTTCGGCTGCGTTGCCTGCTGGGACATTGCCGTTAACCCTGCCAACAGTATTGCCTCCAAGATAGGGGGCATTCTTAGCAGCAGTATTGCCACCAACATTATTAGTCCCAGAAGTAGGAGGGGAAGCGATATAGCCGCCGCCTGCGATCGGATTTTGAGGGCTGTTGCTGTCGGAGCCTCCACCTGAGGCCACAGGCGCGGAATCTGTACCACCGCACCAAGAGCCAACGCTTTGTCCGGATTCTAAGACGGTTTGGCAGCCGGTCGATCGTTCTGCAAATTCTACTGCTGTGGGGGAATCGTAGCCGTTGGTAGCGCCGAGACTGTAGTCCGTGCTGTCGATGTAAGCGTTGGCGGGGTTGATGGGCGCTTCAAAAGGAGGTTCGGGTTCCTGGGCCGTCGGTGCCGGTAGGGGAATGAGTTCCGGTTCTGGCAGGTAATAATCCGGGGCTGCAGGTGCTGCGGCTGCGGGAGGTTCGGGAATGTACTCGGGTTCCGGAGCCGGTGCGATATATTCAGGCTCTGGCGCAATTTCAGCAGGCGGTGCGGCGTAGGTCTCCGGTTCTGGCTCCGGGGGTGCTGCTGCTTCGACAGGGGGCGGTTCCGGGTTGGCAGGTGGTGTTAATTCAAATACTGGCTCGGGTTCGGCGGGTATTGTCAGTTCTGCTGCTGGGGTTTCGGCTTGGGCCCAAACTATACCTTTGCTGAGCATTCCCAGGCTGGCGATACAGCTCAATCCTACCAGCAGGGATCGATCGGACAACAGGCGCTTGCGATTCCGAATGGTTGTAGGGTGATTTTTTGACGGTTTGGCATCGAACTCGGCGGTGTTTTGCTGGTCTGAAACTGGTTTCACGATGTTTTGCTGAACTCTACAGGGGATGCAAGGAAAGCGAATTAAAATCTAATTTAAGGAAGCAGGACGGCAGGAGGAATGGTTTATTTATCTAGAACTTGAGTAGTTATCTGGAACCTTGGCGATCTAGAACATAATTAACACTGGCTGTTATCCTCGGGCAAGTAAACGGGCAACTCGCTGCTTGCGGCCACACTGATAATAGCGCTTTGACGCTGCTTTTTGTTAATTAGTTGCCTGGGAACTTCTGCAAGTTCTTAAGAATTGGTATCGGTTGCCAAAACAGTTAATTATTTAGACTACAAGGCTATTAACTCGGTTGGGAAAGGATGGGTTTTATGACTGTAGCTGGCGATCGCACTCCAAATTCTCGAATCTCTCACGGCGTTGAAAAATCAAATGGTGCTGCTTGGCAGTGGCAGAGCTGGGAAGGCTTGCCTTACTTGACTTGCAGCTTGCTGGCGCGGTGGGAGCACGGTTTTTTTACCCAGCATTTTTCCCCCAAAGGACCGATCGATTTGGTGGGAGCCCTGCATCCGGAGGCGCAAGTTTATCGGGTCAAACAGGTACATGGCAATGCTGTACTCGCGACGGGCGCAGTTCGATCGCTCGCTGGAACCCAAACGCCGGAAAGTCCTGACCAGAGTTATCCTGAGGCTGATGGCTTGGTAGCCGAGGGTCCCCAGGAGGCGGTCTGGGTTTGTACGGCGGACTGCGTGCCGGTGCTGGTTGCAGACGATCGTACCGGACTGGTAGCCGCCGTTCACGCTGGTTGGCGCGGGACTGCTGCTAAGATATTACCAGAGGCGATCGCTCAACTTATGGCACGAGGCAGTCAACTGGAAAATCTCAGAATTGCTATGGGGCCTGCGATCTCTGGAGAGGTTTATCAGGTATCTGTGGAAGTGGCATCAAAGCTTGGGGCTACTGTTGCTCCTGAGGGTGCGGTTGAGAGTTCGACCGACATTCTCCAGTTTTTGCACCAACTTCCAGAAATGCCTGTATTGCAAGATCCGGAACCGGGAAAGGTACGCTTGGACGTGCGCCGCTTTAATGCTCTGCAATTGCAGCAGTTGGGAATTCATCCCGATCGAGTGGCGATCGCTCCTTACTGTACCTATTCTGACGCGGATCGCTTTTTTTCCTACCGGCGCGATCGACTCAAAAAAGTTCAGTGGTCGGGAATTGTCAGCGGCTGCAAGAGTTTTGAGCAGGCCTGAGGCATTTTATTTGCTGAAAACGCCTGAGTTCGCGTCTGGGTTTGGGATCTAACAGGTTTGCTAGTTCCTCGCTTGTACTAAAAACTAGCAGCAACAGTTTTGGGAAAGCGGTCAAAACCCCGCCCCGCTTTCCTCTCTTGTGAAGATTGCGCTGTAACGAGAGTCTCTAGCGGGTTATTAACATGAGCGAACCCACTCCTTACGAACTGCTTGAGGTCGATGAAGATGCTTCGTTTGAAGAAGTACAAGATGCCCGGACTCGCCTGACCGAGCTGTACAGCAGCGATAAAAAACGCTTGCAATCGATCGAAGCAGCGTTTGAAGCGATCCTGATGCACCGCTTGTCGCTGCGCATCACAGGCAAAATTAAGGTACCCAGAGACATCAGTCGCCCCGACGAGCCGACTGCTCGTCCGGTTTCATCTTTTGTGAAGTCTGCAGCTAAGAGCGGGCCCGCTTGGCTGAACAAGCTGATTGATACTCCTACCCGTGCTGACATTTTGTGGCCGGCTGGGGTTTATGCGAGTTTGGGCGGCCTGAGCGTTTATCCGGCGGCTAACGATTCTTTGCTGCAGTTGGCTCTCGCTGTGGGAGTCGGCTCTTGCTTGTATTTTGTTAATCGCAAAGAACAAAAATTTGGTCGGGCCGTGCTGCTGACTGTCGCTGGGTTGGTGATAGGTTTGGTGGTCGGAGGTCTGTTGGGATCTTTGGTCGGTTCTGCATTTATAACAACAGAGAAATTTATCGCTTTGTTTACGTTTCTTATTCTGTGGTTGGTTAGCAGTTTTCTGCGGTGATTATTTGCCATCAATCACCAGTTATTAGTCAGCCCACAGTTGACTAATGGCTGGTGATTAATTGTTGAATAGGCGTTTGAGCACTCTCCGATTGCCGATGGGGCGAGCGGAATTTCTCGCCGTGGCGATGGGGCGAGCGGGGACGATCGCACTATTAACTAATTTATTGACCCATTTTTTGCAGCGATCGCTCTAAAATAAAGGCCACTGCTTCGTCTAAATTCCTAACAATAAAATCTGGTTGGTACTTTTCCAGTTGGGTTCGATCGCGAATGCCGCACAAAACTCCAATTACCTTGACACCATGCGTTTTTGCTGCTACAATATCTGCCTCCGTATCGCCTACCATCCAAAGATCGGAAACAGGTGGCAGTTCGGCAAGAGCTTTTGCCATCAACAGGGGCTTATCTTTGACATCCCCAGTTTTGACGTAATCGTTGGGGAGGCAGTAACGGCGGTTTTCGGGGAAAAAATGCCCCAAATTGCAGCGGTTGAAGGCTTCGTCGAGTTCCCGAACGCGGCGCATGGTCATGACAGCCAAGTCTACTCCAGCCTGCTGTACCTTATTTAAAACTTCTAAAACCCCCGGCACGGGTCGATCGTACACCAAATAAGGCATTCCGTGTACGGTTTCGCGGCGTTTTTGGGCAAATTCGCGGGCTTGGGCTGCGTCTAACCCCGACAAGATGCCGATTTCTGTTTCGGGAATGCGGGCGCGTTTCATGTCCCAAAACTCAGCTTTGGTAAGTTCGCACACTTGCTGTTGGGGATGGCGAGTTCCAGCAAGACACTCCTGGTAAACTCGGTAGTAGCGATCGGACACGTCCATTATCGGCCCGTCAAAGTCTGTAATCAGTCTCAGCATCTAGCAGCACATTGTTTGAGTTTGAATGCAACTTGATAAAATTATGTCACATCATAGGCACAGCGAGCCGACAAAGCTTGACTGTTGCCAACGAGTCTACTCCTACAGAATTATTTACTCAAAAGTTAATTTAAAAAGCCGATCGAGCGCTCGATCGGTCTAAGCTATAAGGGCGCGATCGAATATTTTGTCGGGATTGTTCCAACGTGCTGGAAAAGATAATTTCTGCTGAGAAAGGAGCAGTTGATGGTGATTGTCAGAGCGGCTACAATTGATGATACACCTGCGATCGCGCGGGTGAATGCAGACACTTGGCGGACGGCTTATCGCAACATTATTCCTGCATATTTTTTAGCTAATTTATCTTATGAAGTGCGTGAGAGCAATTGGCGAGAAATCCTTTTAAATGCAGACAATACTGGGGATTTTGCCTGCGTTGCTGAAAATGATTTGGGAGAAATTGTGGGTTTTGCAGCAGGCTGCCCGGAGCGTACAGGTAAGTACGATTATCGGGGAGAATTATCGGCTATCTATATTTTAGAGGCATATCAACGTCAAGGTATCGGACGGCAATTAGTGCGCGAGATAGCAGCAAAATTAGCTGAATCAGGTTTTAATTCGATGCTGCTTTGGGTGCTGGCAGATAATTCTGCTTGCAAGTTTTATGAAGCTTTAGGTGGGGAAAAAGTGGACGAACGGGAAACTGTTAGGGCGGGAGTTTTACTTAAAGAAATTGCTTATGGATGGAAAAATACAGCAATTTTGATCGACAGCAGTGCATGAATTTAAACTGGATTTTGGAGGGTTGGAGTTGAGACTGAGCAAAAATCGACTCTGTTTGAACCCTAGGGTAAATATTGACTCTGGATGCCGCCAAATTTCGAGGCCTTTACCCGATGCTTGACTTGTGCGCGATCGATCTGTCTCCCATCAAGTCATGCTTTCATAACAACCGCCGATCGTAATTAATTTATTTAATTTTATAATAAAAATTCAGTTACAGGCACAAAGTGCTAGAATTAGCTGCGTTTGACTTCAGGGAGATACTGTCAGTCTTCTGACAAAATCTTAAGTACAGTCTAATTCGATATTTTAGCAAGACACCTATGGAATTTAGCCTGATTCTTTCCAATATTCTCAACCCTCCAGTGTTATTCTTTTTTGTAGGCATGGCAGCGATTTGGCTCAAGTCAGATTTAGAAATTCCCCAGCCATTGCCAAAGATGTTTTCGCTCTATCTGCTGTTTGCGATCGGCATTAAAGGCGGTCACGAAATTCTTGAAAGTGGCTTAAATTTGGAAATTATTTTGACTCTTTTAGCCGCAATCTGTATGGCTTGTATCGTACCCATTTACTCATTTTTTATCTTAAGACTCAAGCTAGATGTTTATAATTCAGCCGCGATCGCAGCCACCTACGGTTCTATCAGTGCTGTCACCTTTATTACCGCCAGTGCCTTGCTCACAAAATTAGAGCTAAATTACGGCGGACACATGGTAGCAGCTTTGGCGTTGATGGAATCTCCAGCGATCGTCATCGGCATCTTTTTAGTACGGATGTTTCCCGATCGGCAAGCTAGTAAAACTAAAAATGTCGAACAAATATCTTGGGTTAAAGTATTGCAAGAAGCCTGTCTGAATGGCTCGGTTTTTTTGTTGGTCAGCAGTCTAATTATCGGATTAATTACTGGCGATAGTGGTTGGGTAAAAATCAAGATTTTTGCTGATGAATTGTTTTACGGAATCTTGTGCTTTTTCCTCTTGGATATGGGATTAATTGCAGCCCGCAGGATTAATGACTTAAAAATATTTGGCTCGTTTGCGATCGGCTTTTCTATTGGAATGCCCGTGTTAAATGCTATAATTGGGATTGGATTAGCAAAGCTTTTAGGTTTGTCTGTGGGCAATGCTTTACTGTTTACCGTACTGTGTGCTAGTGCCTCCTATATTGCGGTTCCTGCTGCAATGCGGATGAGTATACCTGAAGCAAATCCCAGCTTATACATATCAATGGCACTAGCTTTGACTTTTCCCTTTAATATTATTATTGGGATTCCAGTCTACTTACAGATTATTAAGCAAATTTGGAATTAAATAGATAAGCTCAATGGATACAATTAAGCGACTGGAAATAATTGTCCCTGCCATCGAACTCAAACCTGTCCTGAAACTAATTGAAAAGATGGGAATTAATAAGTACAATATCATCCGTCACGTCATCGGGCGAGGGGAGTTTGGTGAATCTAGTGATGACCTCGACGATCGCTTAAGTAACGTTTATATCTTAACTACTTGTTTAGCCGGACAGGAAGATACCCTGTTCTTAGAATTGCAGCCAATCATGGAAAAGTTTGGCGGTATGTTTTTAGTGTCAGATGCAGTTGGCTATCGGTGTTGAGTTGATAGTTGATAGTTGATAGTTGATAGTTGATAGTTGATAGTTGATAGTTGATAGTTGATAGTTGTCAATTACCAATTGTCTGTTGTCATCGGTCAGAAGGAAGAATGGGCAGGGTGGAGGGTGTTGGTTTATTAAACCTCATTTGTTAAACTGCCGCGTTTCATTTGTTCCCTTTCTATCGCTTCAAATAAAGCTCTAAAATTCCCTGCCCCAAAACCTCTCGCTTGAACTTGTTTGCCATTAATTACACCAACTCTGCGCTCGATAAATTCAAAAAAGAAAGTCGGTTCCGCAAAAATTGGTTGGGTAAAAATTTGCAGCAACATTGCTTCGCTAGAAGCTTCCGGCCAATCTGCCAAAACTTGAGAAGCTGCGATTTCTTGCCAATCTGGCGGTAAATATTTTTGCCAATTTAGCAGCAATTGAGAATAGTAAGTTTCGGGAACCGGCAGAAAAGGCAAACCGCGCGATCGTAATTCTCCAACAGCGCCCACAATATTATTAGTTCGCAAAGCCATGTGCTGAATTCCCGGACCCCGATTGGCATCCAAAAACTCTTGAATTTGAGAATTAGCCGATGCGGGTTCGTTGATGGGAAACTGCACTCCGCCTTCAGCATGAACCATAACTCGGCTCCGCAAAGCTGATTTATCAGTCTGAATGTCAAAATTTTGCTGCGGCTGAAAACCTAATATTCTTTGATACCGATCGACCGCTTTTTCTAAATCGCCAGCTTCCACATTCAGCACTACGTGATCGATCTTAGCAAACAGCGACAGATCGGGATAATTTTGCAGCAACGAATTTCCGCCAATTTCCTCTACCAGCGTGTGGCTTAAATCTCCCCAGCCAGCAATTTTTGCTTGTTTAAAGCAGCCTTTTCCTTGTTGGACTTTAGAAAGAGGTTCGATAATTTTAGCACCCTCAACCGCTGCTCTAGCTACTGCTAATTCGATATTTTTTACCCGAAAGCCGACATCGGCAATGCCGGGAGGGTGAAATTTCAACCAACTAGCCGCGGGACTGGCGGGTGTCAGGGGGGAGGATAAAACAAAACATACATTACCGCTGCCAATAATTTCAGTGCTAGTATGGCTGTTTGAATAACCTGCTATTGTTTGAAATCCCAACCGGCTGACAAACCAGTCCCGAGATTCTCGGGCATTTTCAACGTAAAAGTAAATGCGATCGAATTCCATAATCAATAATTTAAAATTGACAATGGAACATTAAAAATAGGCTGGGTAACAGTACCAAACCGCAAGCAAAAGTCGGATAAGTGAATGATTTTCATGGCTGTTTGTACGCGAACTTAATATTAACCTAGACACGGAGAATATAAGCTACTCCTAAAGGCATAATTTTCAGCCAGTGCCTGAAAAATTTCTCAAAGTCTTCCCGAACCAGATGCTAGAAAAATAAATGACTTTCCGGCTGAATATTAATCTCCAACGGCACAGCTTGCGGTTCAGAAGTAAGAGCAAACATAATAGCATTAGCAGCAGTTTCGGTGCTCAACATTTTTGACCTATCTACCTTTAAACTTACGTTATCCCAAAACGGAGAATTCACGCCGCCAAAGTAGAACAGGGTAAATTTAATGCCGTAACGTCGCAACTCATCTGCCATGCACTTGCTAAAACCAACCGCCCCAAACTTTGAAGCGCAATAAGCCGTTCCCATCGCCATCGAATGCTTGCCTAAAATCCCGATGACATTGCAAATGTGACCGGATTTGCGATCTTTCATGATATTAGCAGCGGCTTGACAGGTGTAAAAACTACCTTTTAAATTTAAGTCAAGCATGGCGTCTAAATCGGCCGGTTCTAATTTGTTCCACTGCTTGAGAATTCCCGCACCGGCTGCATTTACCAAGGCATCAATTTGTCCGAAATGCCCCGCTGCTTTCTGCATCAATTCCTCAACTTGCTGCAAGTCGGTAATATCTGTTGGCACGCACAGTACATCTGTTGCGGGCAATTCACTAGCTAAAGCTTGCAAACGGCTGCTGTCTCTAGCTGCGAGTACCAGCGTCGCACCCTCGCCTGCGAGTCTGCGGGCTACCGCTGAACCGATACCGCCTGTCGCACCCACTACAACCACAACTTTATCTTGCATTGCCCTTTACATTTCTTTACATCCAGTTTCCATGATAGCAGAAGGAAGGAAGAAGGAAGAAGGAAGAAGGAAGAAGGAAGAAGGAAGAGGGAAGAGGGAAGAAGGAAGAGGGAAGAGGGAAGAGGGAAGAAGGAAGAGGGAAGAGGGAAGAGGGAGAGAATTACCAACTGTCAACTGTCAACGAAGAGGGCGGGCACGGGGGCACCCCCTCCGCTTCGCTTCGCCCCTACCAACTCAAAACTCAAAACTCAAAACTTTTCTTCAACTGGTAACTCAAAACTCAAAACTCAAAACTTCCGAACAACTATCAACTATCAACTATTTCAAACCAACCAGCCAACCTTTTTCGGTTTTTTTAAGCTGGAGAGAACTGCAAGATTCCAAAAATTTAGGGAACTTTCTACCCAAATTGAATTCTTTAATAATTTGCGTGATTTGTTTGGCGTACAACCTGTGAAATTCACTGCCGACATTGGACAGAAATACATATTTTTCGCGAGAAGTAGTAGTTAAATTTCTAACTATATTTACCAACGCAGATTCCAAGTCTTGAAGAGAGTTAATTTCATTGAGGATCGCTGCCGGATCGTCCGCACTGTTATCGCTGTTTTCTTTGCTAATTACTGGCGGTTCTGGCGACAACTTGACTTCAAAAAGAGTGACGTAAGTGTGAGAAATTGGGGAAGGTTTGTGCAGGACAAATTCCGCCGGATATTTGAGAAATATATCCTTGGTTTTATTACCGAGCGAATGGTGAATTGCCAGTTGATTGAGGGCTAAACCGTAGTTTTCCCTAAAAAGAGCTGAAATTCTCGCAAGTTTGATCCACTGAGTTGATGTGCGTTCTTGCTCGTTTTTGATTAACTCTTTTAACTGAAATGGCAATGTTTCCAAAGGGGGTAATTCAAGTGCTCCGGGAAGTGAATGCGTTTCAATTTGCCCGGTGCGGCTGTTTAAAACCACGATTTTATCTATTTGTTTGCGAACTTGATACACTGTTAATCCGTGGGCTTGCAGTGTATTGCTGAGGTGCGTCAGAGCTCGATCGGACGAACAAACAAAAATTTCCTTGGCTGTGGGATAATGTACGAAAATCGAGGCTCCGACAGTTGCCATTTTTAAATCGGCGCTGTCTTTTCCTGGGGGAACGTGAATCAGTTGATAGCCGCGCTGGTGAAATTCGGCATCTTTTTTGCCCATGCTGCGCCAATTGGCAAAGGCAACTTTGATTTGAATCGGATAAGTGCAAATTCCTTCGAGGAATTTTTCGGTTTCGATTTTGAGTTGCAAGTTTTCGACATCTAGCAACAAGATAGCGATGCCAATAGGAACCGATGCTGGGCTATCGGCTGGCGGATTGGAGGTGACTGAGTTGTTCGATTTAGCTGCTGCTGTTGCTATTTTGGATTCGGCAAATTGCTGAAGCTTGGCAAATAATTTGCTGAATTGAGCGGAGTTGGTAAACTCGGGAGATAGCAGAATTTGCAAGTATTTTTTGGCAGCCTGGGGTAGCGAATCTGTATCGATCGCTACTTTAAGACCTTTTGTCAATTTTCCAATCAAAATAGACTGAAATTCAGGTTTCTCCCAGGGGGTTTTCCTGTACTTTTCAGCTATCCATTCGGGGTGCCGTGCTTGAATGGCAACAATAGTTTGATAAATATAGCGACTGATGGCACTGACTGCGGCAGATTCTTGAGTCGCCGGCAAGAAAGTTCGATCGGGCATGGCCCTCCACAATGTGGGATGGTTTCTCAATCTATCATAATGTTAGTTCCCGATCGGCTGCCGGACGATCGCCCGCCAAATCAAACCGACGGCAATTAAAGCCAATCCCACCAACCAAATTTGCCTCTCTACCCAGAAAGCCAAAAACAGACACGCAGCCAATCCCACCCAAGCCAGCCACTGCGGGTAAAGCCTTTCGGCGGGGGAAAGCCGGAGCGCCGCGAGGTTGGTGATGGCATAATATATCAGAACGTTAAAAGCGCTGAAAGACCAAGTGGTTTTGACATCGCCAGCGAGGACGAACAGTGCGATGGTAATTTCCACAAGCACAACAGCTACATAAGGTGTTGTACCCGCAGGATTCAGCCTTGCCAAAATTCGCGGCATATCCAGACGCCGCCCCATCGCCAGCCAGACGCGCGACAAGCCTAAAATTAAGTTCAGCAATACTCCCAGCATGGCGGTAATTGCGCCGACAGCCAGCAGTTGAGAAACTCCTCCGATTGGGAAACTCCGGGCGATGATTTCCAGAGGTGCAGTATTGCTGGATGTTGGTAAGGATAGTCGATCGATTCCTGCAACAGCAACTATTGCTACTGCCGCATACAGCAACATTGTTAATATTAAAGTGACGATCGTGGCTTTGGGAATTGTTTGTCTGGGATTGCGGACTTCTTCACTCATGGTGGCGATGCGCCCGTAACCGGTATAAGCGACAAACATTAGGGCGGTGGCGTGCAAGATAGAGTCGATCGAACTTGAATTTTCTCCTGCTAATTCAGGCAAGTTTACGGTTGGCAAACCGACAGCCACAAATACTATCAAAGATAATAGTGTAACTGAAACTATGGCTGTATTTGCAGCATTCGATCGCCTGATTCCCAACAGTACAATTAGAGTTAAAACTGCGACGGCTACCAAAGCTGTGAGAATTAAATAAGTGCGATCGACAATACCAATTGCATTCAAAAAATATCCGGCAAAACCCAAAGCAGCCGTAGCAGCAGAAGCCGTTTTAGCTAACAGAAACATCCAACCTGCTGTAAAACCCAACCAAGGATTGAGATATTTGTAACCATATTCGTAACTGCCGCCGCTAACAGGATGATTTGCCGCTAATTGAGCGCTATTCAGGCCGTTGCAGACTGCAACTAAAGCAGCAATTGCTACAGCGAAAATTACTCCCGAACCCGCAATGTCCGCCGCAATTCCGATACTGACAAATACTCCCGTACCGACGATCGATCCCAGGCCCATCAAAGTAGCCCCGAACACACCCAATTCTCGCTTCAATAGTGGAGAAGACATATAAAAACAGTTCGTAGTAAGGGCTTTAGTCCTGATTGAGTGAGTTAAATAGATAGGACTGAAGTCTTCGCTACGAACTATATTGTTCGTAGTAAGGAATTTAGTCCTAATACAGAGGACTGAAGTCCTCACTACGAACCATATTAACCGAAACGGCCTTGGATGTAATCTCTCGTACTTTCATTTCGTGCCGAAGTAAAAATTTTACTTGTCGGCCCGAATTCAATCATGCGCCCGATGCGACTTTCATCCGTATTAAAAAATGCCGTGTAATCAGAAACGCGAGCCGCTTGCTGCATATTGTGCGTCACAATCACCACAGTTAACTGCTGCCGCAAAGTCTGAAACAACTCCTCAATCTTCATTGTAGAAATCGGATCTAAAGCCGAACAAGGCTCATCCATCAGCAAAATTTTCGGCTTTACAGCCAAAGCGCGCGCAATACAAAGCCGCTGCTGCTGTCCGCCAGAAATCCCCTGCGCTGACTTCTTCAAATTGTCTTTCACCTCATCCCAAAGTGCAGCACTTTTCAGTGCCGATTCGACAATTTCATCTAATTCTGCTTTGCTTTTGCGACCAAAAATCCTCACTCCGTAAGCAATATTATCGTAAATGCTGAGCGGGAAAGGATTCGGTCTTTGAAACACCATGCCGATTTGACGGCGCAAGCTGTTAATATTTACTTTCGGATGGTAAATATCTTGTCCGAAAAACTCAACTTGACCTTTAATTGTAACTTTTCCTTCCAACTCGCCAATCCGGTTGAGAGCTTTGAGAAAGGTAGATTTGCCGCATCCAGAAGGACCGATAATTGCCGTTACCTGCGGGTGAGGAATATTCATCGACAAATGTTCGAGAACTTTGTGAGTTCCGTAATAGAAGCTCAAATCTTTAATCCGCAATGCTGGCATTGCTTTAGCATCTATTTCCGGGGCTGAATCTTCAACGAATCTATCGGTATAGGTTTCGGTTTTTGACTTGCTTTCAGGTTTCATTATTTGCGAAAAGATAGTGTTAGCAGTAGATTTTTAGATGCACGATATTACTGATATTAAGGCAGAAGGCAGAGGGGGAGAGTGGGGAAGGGGGAGAGGGAGAGAGTGGGAGATTGGGAGAGGGGGAGAGTGGGAGAATTACCAATTACCAATTACCAATTACCAATTCCCAACTATCAACTGTCAACTGTCAACTATTTACCTGTCTTGCAAGCGTTTGCGCGTGACGGTGCGGGAAATGATGCTAGTGAGCAAAACCATTCCTAAAAGAACAGAGGCAGCAGTCCAGGCCAATTCATTTTGCTCTTTGTAAGGAGAGCTGGCGTAACTGTAGATTAATACTGACATAGAAGGAGTCGGAGTCAGCAGGGTCTCGGGAATTTCTTGAAGTTTCGAGATGGTTTCGGCACCGAGGGGAGATTGAGCAATTTCTCCTAATTTTTCCACAAAAGGCGGCCAAAATTGACTGGACAAGGCAGTTACGATCAGCGGTGCAGTTTCGCCGGCAGCGCGAGAAGCCGCAAGCAAAATTCCTGTAGTAATAGTCGGCAGTGCTGATGGAATAACAATCCGAAACATTGTTTGAAAGCGCCCGCCTCCCAATCCTGCGGAAGCCAGTCGATAGGAACTCGGTACTAATTTTAATGCTTGTTCTGTTGTCAGTGCTACAACTGGAAGCATGATAATTCCCAGGGCAAAACCGCCAGCTACTCCTGAAAATGCTTTGGTAGTAATGACAATTAAGGAATAGGAAAAAACGCCGACAACAATCGAGGGAACGCTACTGAGAATGACGGTGATAAAGCGAATAATATTAGAAATTTCCCGATTATCTCTCGCAAACTCTGACAAAAATATTCCGGTCATGATGCCGATCGGCACGCTGATTAATGTGGCAATTCCTACCATTAAAGCAGTGCCTAAAATCGCATTAGCAAAGCCGTTTGGTTGGTCTTCAACCCCCACTGGTGCAGGTAGAGAAACTAGCACTTCCCAACTTAAATGTACCAATCCTTCGCCCAATATTTTGTATAAAATAGCGAACAAAGGTAGCAAAGCCAGAGCGGTGAGGGCGAAGGCAATAACTGTCATTCCCCGGCTAAAAAAGTTTCGACTTAGCGACAGGGGTTTGTAGATTTCGGCATCGAGAATGTTGTCTGAAATTTGTGTCTGAGTCATGTTCAATTCTTAGCTCCCTTGACGCCGATTAGCTGCACCAACAATACTGCGATCGCATTTACGCAGAGAGTAATCACAAATAGAATTAGCGCTAAATACATCAAAGATCCGATGTGCAGCGGTTCCAATGCTTCCCGAAATTGACTTGCCAAAACAGCGGGAATTGAGTAGCTGGGAGCTAACAAAGATGAGTTGATTTGAATCGAGTTGCCAATTACCATCGTGACGGCCATTGTTTCCCCTAAAGCGCGTCCCAATGCTAAGATAGTTGCTCCGATAATTCCCGAACTTGCTGCCGGCAATAACAGCTTGAATATCGTTTCCCAGCGAGTAGCGCCGAGGGACATGGAAGCACTGCGCAATTCAACAGGAACCGACAGCAATACATCGCGGCTGATGGCGGCTACTGTTGGCAAAATCATAATCGATAAAAGTACACCAGCAGGTAGCATTCCCGGTCCTAAAGGTTCGCTGCCAAACAGGGGAAACCAATTGAATTTGTCGAACAACCACTGTTGAATTGGCAGCAAAAAAGGAATCAAGACAAAGATTCCCCACAGGCCAACTATGACGCTGGGAATGGCCGAGATTAATTCAACCATGAATCCCAAGGGCGATCGTACCCAAATTGGCAAAAAGTTTTCGCTCGTAACTATAGCGACTGAAAGCCCTAAAGGAATTGCTAGAATAATCGCGATCGCAGAACTAACCAGCGTGCCGTATATAAATGGTAAAGCCCCAAATTGCAACTCTCCAATATCCCATTTAGGACTCCACAAAAATTGCGCTCCAAATTGGCTAATTGCCGGCCAAGCATCTTTAGAAATTATTCCGCTCATCCAGAACAGCACGGCCGCTGTTCCCAGGGCAAAAGCCCATACAAGTATTGTAAATCCTGACTCCAACCACAAACCTTCACCAGACGTATCTGTCAAATCTACGTGGGTGTCTATCGTTGCAGGTTTACGAGTCAATTTTTTCGGTTTCTTTGAAGGATTGGTCATACCCGATTATTCCTTACATAGTGAAATGTTCGATCGCGGGATCGGTAGAATTAGTTACCAGTTATCTAGGCGAGGACTTTCGCTTTGAAACCGGAATTTAAATCCCTGTCGGACTGCCCGGAAATCGCGTATTTCCGGACATAAATGCACCGTGAATTTTAATATACAAATTATGAGTTTTGAGTCCTATATGAAACTCAAAACTCATAACTCCTAAAAGCCAGAATTAACCTTTAGCAACCACACTCTGATTGACTGTTTGAACCACCCTTTGAGCCGTAGCTTGAGGAATCCGAGTAAACTCTAATTGCTGGTTGATACCTTGACCTGTAGTCATCACCCAATTAACCATCTTTTTAATAGCCTCTGCTTTCGCAGCAGGATACTGTTTGTAGATTAACAGCCAAGTCAAACCGACGATCGGATATCCATCATTAGGATTCCCTTCAACCAAGAGGAAGTTTGCCGGGAATGTTTCCCCTGCAAAAGCTTTGTTAGCTTCTGCCAAACTAGGATCTACAAACCGACCAGCTCTATTTTGAATAAATGCTGTTTGGAGGTTGTTTTGCCGAGCAAAAGTATCTTGAACGTAGCCGATAGCACCCGCTGTTTGTCTCACCAAACCAGCTACACCGGGGTTTCCTTGACCGCTGAGAGGGCTTCCCGGCCAACTCGGTTGAGTAGCAGCCTTAATACTGCTGCCAATCGCCTGCAAATGGTTAGTAAAAATAAAGCTAGTACCGCTGCTATCTGCCCGCACAACTGTCCGAATAGGAGTATTTGGCAAGTTTTTAGCTTGTCCGGCGATTCCTGTTAATTGAGGAGCATTCCAACGGGTAATTTTGCCTTCAAAAATACCTCTGAGTGCCTCGCGAGTCAGTCGCACATTGCTGACTCCAGGCAAGTTGTAAACTACAGCAACCGCACCGCCGGCTGTCGGCACTGACACGACGCCGCGTTGTACTTGAGCCATTTGTGCGGCAGTCATCGGCGCATCGCTACCCGCGAAGTCAACCGTGCCTGCAATTAATGCTCGGATACCGGCACCGCTGCCCGTTCCTTCATAGTTTACGGTAATGCCCGTGGCACTTCTCATTTGGGAGAAATAGCGATCGTACAGAGGCTTGGGAAAAGTGGCTCCCCCGCCATTTAACGTAACGGCTGCTACCGCAGAACTAATCAAACTCAGCGAAAATGCTGCTACCGCTAGCGTAACTATAAAAGTACGTCGCCAGCGTTTAGTGAAGAAAACCATAACTCCTCATCCTCAATTAATCGATCGCAAATTTTGCAAATCTACGACCTAGGATAGACTGAAATTCCCAAGTAAAAACCTATAAAAAGATAAGCTTGTTTTAAATTTTGGTTAACGTTAGATTAATTTTTTAATAGTTAAGGAATGGCTATAAAAATTAATTTTATTTTAAAATTTGGTTAAATTTAGATTAACAAAACTGGGTGGGAGCGATCGCCACTTGATGTTCCTTACCGCTTTTCTTAACTTTTAATCCGGGACAAGACTGCAAAAAATCGAGAAAACTGCCGTTTAAATGCAGGGATTTCATTTTTTTAGTAATTGGTTGACCGTATTGCTTGTGAAATTCGCCGGCTACCAGAGGAATCGAAATATAACCGCCTGGAGATTTAGCAGTTAACCCTTGGATAATTTTGGCTACAGATGCTTCGAGTGCGGGAGAGGAATTAGTTTGTGCTGCGGAAGATTTGCGAGCGATCGCCACTTGATGTTCGCTCCCGATTAATGTCACTTGAAACACCGAAGTACGCGACTGCAAAAATTTTATCAAACTGGAATTAGCTAAAAATCGTTTGACAACCATATCGGCATGATGCTGGTATGTATTGAAAAATATCTTTTTAAGTTTTACAATAGAAATAGCATCGGCTTTCGACTCCACTATCTCCGCTTCGATCGTTTTTAAAAGGATCTTTTCTAAAGCATCCAGCGAATCAATAGCAACTGCCTTAGCAGGTACGGTTTCTGGCAATTTCTGGGCTTCAATATTTTGAGCGTGGCACACAGGAGTTGCAGGTTCTTTTACCGCTGGGGTAATTTCTTGTTGGGCTGGCGGGAAAAATCCTGTATTGGTGGAAGTTAGAGCAGGGAATTCGAGAGCGTGACGTTCTTGAAAAAGCTCGGCTACACTATAAAACCTAGCTATTCGATCGTCTATAGATTTGCGTTCTGCCTGCAACAACTCGGCAATTTGATTTGCCAGTTCGGGAAAAGTAGGAATTGCCATTTCCCGATCGCAGGCATAGTGATTGGTATCGCCAGTTCTAAGATTTTCTACAGACAAAATAGCATTTTGCCGCTGCACCCGAAACACAGTCAATCCCTGATTTTGCAATTGATTGCAAAGGTGATTTAACAAACCGTCCGAAGAACAAACAAAAACTTGTTTGACATCCCGATAGCGGTATAAAATAGCAGCACCAAAAGCAATCATTTTACCGTCAGCGCTGTTAGCACCGCCCGGAACGTGAATTAGTTCGTAACCGCGATCGTACAATTCGGCATCCAGCTTGCCCGTACTCGAACTTTTCCAATTAGCAAAAGCAATTTTCACTTGCAGGGGATAGTCGCACAAACCGGCTAAAAACTTTTCTGCATTAACGTCAAGTTTTAAATTTTCTGCATCTAACAGCAAAATTGCTATCCCCCGATCGAACTCTGCGCTAGTTCCAGGGGCGAAAGTACGATCGTTGCAGCCCCTACTTGAAAGGGATTGAGGCTGAAAACCTTGTTGGCGGGAAGCTTGGGGCGCATCAAACGGCAGACTGCGGAAACGACGGGTGTTGCGAAATCGATCGGGCGAACGTCGGGGATTTTTCATTAACTTACGATCGTAGCTTAACTTTATGGTGGCCGATCGCCCCATAATAAAATAACTACACTTAACAATTCTTAAAAAAATGGCTAGAGATTTGCGGGGATTCCTAAAGCTGCTGGAAGAAAGGGGACAACTGCGCCGGATTAGCGCCTTAGTCGATTCCGACTTAGAAATTGCCGAAATTTCCAACCAAATGCTGCAAAAAGGCGGCCCCGGCTTGCTGTTTGAAAACGTCAAAGGGGCAGAATTCCCCGTCGCCATCAACCTGCTGGGTACGGAGGAACGAGTTTGCTGGGCGATGAATATGGAAAAGCCGATCGAACTAGAAGAGCTCGGTAAAAAATTGGGAATGCTGCAACAGCCGAAACCGCCGAAAAAGATTTCCCAAGCTGTAGAATTTGGCAAAGTCTTGTTTGACGTAGTGAAAGCCAAACCGGGGCGCGACTTTTTCCCGGCGTGCCAGCAAGTGGTGATTGAACCAGAAGGCTTAGACTTAAACAAAATTCCGATGATTCGCCCCTATCCGGGAGATGCGGGCAAAATTATCACCCTCGGTTTGGTAATTACTAAAGATTGCGAAACCGGCACGCCAAATGTCGGCGTTTATCGCTTGCAATTGCAGTCAAAAAATACCATGACTGTCCACTGGCTATCAGTCAGAGGGGGCGCGCGCCACTTGCGAAAAGCTGCGCAAGCGGGTAAAAAGTTGGAAGTTGCGATCGCCCTCGGTGTTGACCCACTCATCATTCTCGCAGCAGCAACTCCCATTCCCGTAGACTTATCCGAATGGTTATTTGCCGGACTTTATGGCGGTTCCGGCGTGAGTTTAGCCAAGTGCAAAACAGTAGATTTAGAAGTACCCGCAGACTCGGAAATCGTATTAGAAGGAACGATAACTCCCGGTGAAGTTTTGCCCGACGGGCCTTTTGGCGATCACATGGGTTATTACGGCGGTGTGGAAGATTCCCCGCTAGTGCGATTCCACTGCATGACGCATCGGAAAGATCCGATTTATCTGACCACATTTAGCGGGCGGCCGCCGAAAGAAGAAGCAATGATGGCGATCGCGCTGAATCGGATTTATACTCCTATTTTGCGGCAGCAAGTATCGGAAATTGTCGATTTCTTTTTACCGATGGAAGCGCTAAGTTACAAAGCAGCAATTATCTCCATTGATAAAGCTTATCCCGGTCAAGCGCGTCGGGCTGCTTTAGCATTTTGGAGTGCGCTACCGCAGTTTACTTACACCAAGTTTGTGATTGTTGTAGATAAAAGTATCAACATTCGCGATCCGCGTCAAGTAGTGTGGGCAATTAGTTCTAAAGTTGACCCGGTGCGGGATGTATTTATTTTGCCGAATACGCCCTTTGACACGTTAGATTTTGCCAGTGAAAAACTCGGTTTGGGGGGCAGAATGGGAATTGATGCGACTACGAAAATGCCGCCGGAAACCGAGCACGAATGGGGTGAAGTTTTGGAATCCGATCCGGATGTGGCGGCGATGGTAGAAAGGCGTTGGGCGGAGTATGGATTGGCCGATTTAAATTTGGGAGAAATCGATCCGAATTTGTTTGGCTATGAGATGAGGTAAACAGTTGATAGTCGATCGTTGACAGTTGATAGTTGAGAGAGATCGCGCGTGTTATCTAATAGGTAAGGTACATAGAGATCGTAGGTAGGGACACGGCACTGCCGTGTCCTTGGGGGATTGTCGGATAAGCGAGCCTACTTCATTAACTGAACCTTAAAAGTCAGCGAAAAATATAAAAATGCGCTGCGGGAACTTGCTAAATGAGCGAACCATTTTGGATAATCGCGCTTTTGCGCTGCGACAGAGAAACCGGGTTTTTTTCTGAGTCTTTGCGCTGCGATGAATATGCTCGAAAAAACTCGGTTTTTGGGCTACGATGCTTAAGTTATATTGTATCCTAAAGTTTGTGCCATAATTGAGGAAGGAACGATTAATCCCACTGACGAACAAGCCCAAGCCTGTCTGCGCGTGTGCCAGATGTTCTCTAGCTACTATCGAGATATTCAACTATTCCGTTTTAATGCTCACACCAGAGAAGTATATATTTTCGTAAGTGATGAGCTGCAAGTAATCGTATCTAGTAACGGACTTTGGAGGTTTTTGGATGAAACCGAACTTTGAGGAAATGAGCAGGGCGGAATTAAAAGCCTACGTTTTATCGCATCGGGATGATGATGAGGCGATTCGGATATTTTTTAGTCGTCGCAATCCACCAGATTCCAAAGCGACATGGTACGGGCCGATGACTACTCCTGAAGGTTTACCCATTGAAGAAAATATTCGCATTGCTGAGGAAGCAATTAAGCAAAGAGTTGAAATCGATCGCGAAAAACAACAACAAAGGGAAAAAGCACACTCGGAGAATTTACGCCACAAGTTAGAACAAGAGATTGAAGAAAAACTTAGAGCAAAAATCGAATTAGAAGTAGAAGCAAAGTTGCAGCAAAGATTAGAACGAGAAATTGAGGATCTGATAAGTGCGATCGCCCAATTTTTAGCATCAACTAGCGGGTTTTCATCAAGACTGGCAGGCTCGATCGTACTTTTGGCAATTCGTGCCGGGATTGAAGGTTTTGGCGATTTTGAGGATCGGAATTGAGGGCGATCGAAACTCATGCGCTGCGGCATAGAAACCGGGTTTTTACCGAGTCTTTGCACTGTAACGCGTCTTCTCACAAAAAAACCGGTTTCTGGAAACCGTGCTTACATTTTATGCAGAACTTTGATAAACTTAGAGTAACGTTCAGTCACTTCTGAGATTTTCACTATGTTGGAATGGTTGCTCACACTGGGCGCGGCAGAATTAGGGAAGGCGATTTTTGAGCAAGTCCTGAAGTTGGGGCAATCTGCTGCCGAGGACTATGTGAAAGATTTTTTTAAAGGCTGTCTTCAGGAAGGAATCGCGGCTGCGAAACCAGAGGTGACAAAAAAATCAGTGGCTGAAGCGTTGAAGGCGTTTTTACTACTTATAACCGATGAATTAGAGGATCGAGAACTGTCTAAAGCTGAAATTCGCGATCGCTACGATCCAGCTTTAGTTCAATTTATTAAAGATGATGCGGTAAAGTCGATTTTAGGTAAAGCCTTTGAAAAAGATTGTAGAGCGATCGACTCTACAACATTGTCAACCATCTGGCAGCAGTCCACCTTAAAAGGCAAGCCATTTCCAACAATACCAGAGGAATTTGACTGGCAGCGTGTGGGGCGTGAATATTTGAAAAAAGTGCGGCGGATTATTCGAGAGACACCCGAATTACGATCGCTCTTAGAAACTGAACTTCTGGAAGATATCGCCCGAAATACAACGCCACTTTCACCAGGTTTTGATGTCGCTAAATATCGAGAGAGTTTGCAGTGTAGCTATGGGCATCTGAAATTATATGCGATCGACAGTACGGATCGCGTAGATGCTATTAAGCTCTGGAATATGTTCATTGAACAGACGGTACGAGAGGCGTTACCGCCAATGCGATATGAACTGCCGCTGGATTTGAAACGCCAACTGCAAGAACAGGGGCAATTGGCACCCGATTTATCACCTGAAGCGCTGGAACACTATCGACAAGAATATTTTCAGCAACCCTCGCGGAAGGTTTTAGAGGTAGTTGCAGATTCTCAACGAGTTGTGATTCTCGGCGATCCGGGTGCGGGGAAGTCTACACTTTTGCAGTATCTTGCTTTGGATTGGGTAGAGGGTAAAACTGAATTGTTGCCACTATTGATTGAGTTGCGAGAATATGCGATCGCCCAGACTCACAACTTCCTAGAATTTCTGCATTGCGGGCGTGGTGTTAATTGGCAATTCGATCGGCAACAACTCGATCGGCATTTGCAGGAACATCCAACAATGGTGATGTTTGATGGCTTGGATGAAGTGTTCGATCGCGCGACTCAATCTGCAATTATTGACGACATCATCCGCTTTGCCCAACAGTATCCGAAAGCGCAAATCCTCATCACATCGCGCATCATTGGCTATAACCCCGATCGCCTCCAACACGCTCAGTTTCGTCACTTCACTATTCAACCATTGGATACTGATGAAATGCACGAATTCATCGATCGCTGGTATGAATTGTCAATGGGCAGCGAAACTGACAAAGAAAGGATAAGAAAACGATTAAAAGATGCGATCGCCAATTCTAAAGCCATTCAAAATCTAGCAGATAATCCGTTGTTGCTAACGATGATGGCAATTCTGAATCGACGGCAGGAATTACCGCGCGATCGAGCCGATCTTTATGACCAAGCTTCGCGGGTGTTGCTGTACCATTGGGATGTGGATCATAAGCGGTTGCAGTTGCCGATGGATGCGATCGGGCGACGGGAAAAACAGGAGATGCTACGGGCGATCGCTTATGAGATGCAGGCAGGAGATGAAGGACTGAAGGGGAATTTGATTAGTGCCGATCGGCTAACACTAATTGTGACCAATTATCTGCGGGAACAGGGCTTTAGTGAGCCTCGCGAAAAAGCCAGTCGCTTGATTCAGCAACTCCGGGAACGTAACTTCATTCTCTGCTACCGAGGTGCTGACACCTACGGCTTTGTCCATCGCACCTTTTTGGAATATTTCTGTGCGGTTGAAATTGTCAATCGCTTCGAGAAACAGCGCACCCTGACGTTTGAAAAATTGCGCGATGAGGTGTTTGGGAACCACTGGCAGGATGAAACTTGGCATGAGGTTCTGTGTCTGATTTGTGGGGCGATAGATCCTAAATTTGTAGGTCAATTGGTTGAGTTTTTAATGAATTTATTTTTAGAAGATGAACTAGAATCAGATGATTTAAAAACTGAAGATGATGACTTGTATGACTATTTTCTTAAAAGTGTAGGAGGTGATATTTCTCTAGTTCGTCAATTCCTCCAAGAAGTTCGTAACTATCGAGAACTCAGACATATTTCATGGTTGTTGATTGACAAACTTGAAACATTCGTTTCATCTTTTGATGCCTACCATTCGGATATTAGTGAATTTGACGTGTGGTTTTTAATTGAAGAATCTGCTGGCATAGTTCGGCTTATTGCTGATATGGGACAAGGCGATGCAAGGGTTTATCAATGGCTTGTAAATACAGCCAAGGATGGTGATTTTCTACAAGAAATTTCTTTAGCTGCAATATCTGGACTTGTAGATAACTGGAAAGACGATCCAAATTTGATTAAGTCGCTTAGTGAAGTTGCAGTACAAAATCCTGACGAGGAAGTGCGAGAATGGGCACAGGAGCAATTAAAAATGCAAAATGTGAAATTAAGAATTAAAGAGGAGGAGGCATGAGCATAATATGCACGTAATTACCCGCAAACGGTTGAATGAGTTTGCTAAACTTTATCCAGATACAACAAATGCTTTGGTTCAATGGTACAAACTCGTCAAACAAAATGAATTTGCAACCTTCGTTGAACTCCGTGAACTATTTCCATCTGCCGATCGAGTTGGGAAATTGACTGTGTTCAACATAGGAGGGAATAAAGTTCGACTCATTGCTGCTATTCATTACAATCGGAAGAAAGTCTACATTCGGGCTGTATTAACTCATGCAGAATATGATGAAGAAAGGTGGAAAGAATAATGCAAAGTCTTAATCTCGATCGCACAATTACCGCTTGGACATCGATCGCTGAAATGGTTTTTGTCCCTCACACCGAACAAGAATACGATCGTTTAGTCGAACTACTAGATAGCCTGATCGATCGAGTGGGTGAGAATGAAAGCCATCCCCTGGCTTCGATGATGGACGTTATTGGTGTCTTAATCGAAAACTATGAATCTGAACATATTCCTGAGTTAGAAGAGATTGCGTAAACCTACCCACCTTCGCGATCGAGATTTACGCACTCCGACAAAGAAACCGGGTTTTTCCCAAATCTGCGGGCTGTAACGAAGTTTTCTCGTAAAAACCCGGTTTCTGACCACCCGTTTGGAGTTTGATAAACTTAAAGTAATGATTCAGGATCGACCATGACATCGCAACTTCAACAAGCCATCAATCTGGCTCAGTCACTTTCATTCGCAGAGCAGCTTGAACTCCTAAAAACACTATCCACAATTATTCAACAAACCCATTCTCTAGAAAACCAAGTCATGCCGGAAGCAGATACAGATTTTTGTGCAGAAAGCTTTCGCACATCCTGGCAGCAAGCTGTCACCGGACAAACTCTACCCCTTTCTGAACTTTGGGAGGGCATCGACGTTGACTGACACGCCTTCGATCGAAATTCGGTTAACCCCTGAGTTTCAGCGAAAACTGAGAACCCTTGCGAAGAAATATCGCCAAGTCCAAGCCGATCTTCGGCCGATCGTCGAACAGTTGCAATTTGGAGCATTGCTTGGAGATCGAATCCCTGGTCTTGGTTCTCCGGTTATGAAAGTGCGGCTTAAGAATAGCGATATTCAAAAAGGTAAAAGTGGCGGTTATCGCCTGATTTACTGGATTTCATCGCCTGAGTCGATCGTTTTATTAGACATTTACTCAAAATCTGAGCAGCAAGATATTGAAGTTGCGGAGATTCGCCAAATTATTAAAGAATTCAGCACTCAATCTGAAGAAACAGAAAATTAACCTACTCTTCTAAAATCTCAACTAAATCTTAGTTTAATATTCCAAAATTTCAACTAAATCTTCGATCGCAATATCGAACGCACGGGCCATTTTGTCCAATGCCGTATAGTCTACAGTTGCCATGCCCGGAGAATTAGCATAGGTAATAATTGTGGTATATGGAATACCTGTTCTTTTGGAAACTTCTGTCATATTCCAACCCTTCTCTTGAGCAAATTCTCGAACTCGCAGCCTAATTCGTCCCATTACCTCTTGACAACACTCGAGTATTCGTGTTGAATATAAACTATAAACAAGCGATCGCCCTCGGACCTGAGAAATCTAGGGCGAACGCCTTTCCTTTACCACCCACAAAAGTGGGCAGAATACACCTATGATACCAAAACAACCGACATATCGCGATCGACTTCAGCCTTGGCATCTAATTCGCCATCTCCCCAACTGTCAGCGCCACACAGTCGCCCGTTTCGCCCGCCGCCCTGACGCGGAATCTTACTTAAATGCACTTCGCGGCTTAATGCCCGGAGTTCCGCATACAATTGTGTTCGTAAATGCGCTGTCCGTTTTAGATGAAAACAGCGTGCCAATTGCAACAGAATTGGCGATCGAAGTTTAAGCCAAAAACAGGCAAGATGGCTGTTCCACAAACATTAAAATATGTTGTGAAACAGGCATCTTTCCCGCCCAAAAAACAGGCAAGATGGCTGTTCCACAAATATTGAATTGAAATGTTGCTAAACTGTAAATAGACTTAAGTCAAGGAGTCACATCAATGCCATCTCCCTTTCCCGGTATGGACCCGTATTTAGAGCATCCCGAACTCTGGCCCGCGCTACACCACTGGCTAATTATTGAAATTGCCAGATTATTATCTCCCCAACTGCGTCCTAAGTATTTAGTGTCTGTAGAAGTGAGAATGTATGAAACCGCTGACGACAATTTATCAAATGGCATTCCTGATGTAAACGTAATTCAGCCAAGAACCACAACCGAATTAATAACATCAAACGTAGCCGTTGCAGCGCCACCAACACAACCCTTGACAGTAAATATTCCCATGCCATACCAGGTTCGGGAAGGATATTTAGAAATTAGAGAAAGAGAAAACCAAGAATTAATCACCCTAATTGAAATCCTCTCGCCTAGTAATAAGCGATCGGGCAAAGGAAGACAAATGTATGAGGAAAAGCGAGAAGAAATTTTGGGCAGCCGCACTCATTTAATTGAAATAGATTTATTGCGGCGCGGTCGAAAAATGCCAATTATTGGCAATAATGTTGAAAGTCACTATAGCGTTTTGGTGTGTCGGGGAAATCGCCGCCCCAGAGCAGATTTGTACGCTTTTAACGTGCAGGACCCGATGCCGGCTTTTCCTTTACCGCTGCGATCGGGCGATACTGAACCAATAATCAATTTGCAGGAATTATTCACTGAAATTTACGATGTAGGAAGTTACGACCTCAAGATAGATTATCGCAACTGGGAAGTCATACCAGCGCTGTCAGAGACTGATACAATTTGGGCAAATGATTTGTTGCGCGATCGGGGATTTCGAGATTGATTTTCCGTTCAATCATTTTTGATTTAACAAGCGAGGTAAAAATGATTCAGAAATACTTTCAAAAAGCAATGCAAGTAGCCCATTATGAAATACTTGAGGATAATGAAGGCTTTTACGGGTCAATTCCTGCTGCTGCTGGAGTGTGGGCAACAGGCAGTACCCTAGAAGAATGCCGAGAAGAATTATTAGAAGTGTTAGAAGAATGGGTTTTGCTTGGCATTGCAATGGGTCACGAGTTGCCAGAATTTGATGGTGTAATTTTGAAAGTGAAGCCTGTCGCCTAATGCCTGTTTTCGGTCCGATCGCCCGCCGGGATTTAATTGCTGCATTCAGGGCTGCTGGTTTTGAAGGCCCATTTTCAGGTGGAAAACACCAGTTTATGCAGCAGAATGGTTTGCGAGTTCGCATTCCCAATCCCCATCAGCAAGACATCAGCAGAAATTTGCTAGGGAGAATTTTGATGCAGGCAAATATTTCACAAGAGGAATGGGAAAATTTGTAGTAATTCGGCAATAATATTCCCCGACACACACTCTATATGTAGAATGCGCAGTGCGCACATTATTGCTCGCTCGCACAGCTCAAATTGCTCGATCGCTTCGATTCGCGATCGCCGCGACACAACCGTCAAAATCTTCAATCCTCCAATCTAAAATCTCAACTCTAAAATCTAAAGTTGCTAGATTATTCAGCAGGCAAGATTTGAGGTCGATCGCCCAAAAACACTTCTGTTTCAGTCCGAGCCCACTGGCGGTAATCAAATATCAACTGATACATCAATCGCTGTTTGACGGTCAGCAACACGCTTTTGAGCAAACCGTGACCCGTTGCTTCTAAAATCGGTTTGGGCGTCATCCAAAAAGGCGGCGGCAATTCTACTCCAACTTCCAAATTTGCCGTACCTCTAAGAAAAGTTGCCCCGCCGATTTGGTGCGGAGCCAGCCATCCTTTAAGCTGGAGAGAAAAGCGATCGTTGATGTATTCTACACCGCGAATTTCGCAGCCTACAGACTCCAAATTGACAGTACCGTCAGAAAGAGATCGCACTCTCATGTCTACTGTCGGTTGAATGCTCAGCATCATAAATTCTAGCGGTCGCATTTTTAACCGGAAACAGTCATCTTTTAGCTGCTCTGTACGGCTGCGATCGACTAGGGCATTCACCAGCCGCTGCGGCTGTCGCAGATAATGCTGAATGGGAACCCTTTCCTCTGGCACCGCTATCTCAACTGATTGGGAAGCATTAAACCGGATGTACATGAAAAAATGTAAAAATATAGGATTCGTAAGAATATTTTAACAAAAATTGAGCCTTAATTAAGAATTAGATCGGGATTGCCAACTTATGATAATTTCAATTGCCCATCTGGGCCCAGCAGGTACAAATACAGAAACAGCAGCCATCGCTTACAGCAATTGGCTGAGTTCTCAAACCGGCTGGGAATGCAAGCTATGTCCTTATTCAACCATTTCCCAAGCGTTAGAGGCATCCGTCTCGGGGCTTGTCGATCTAGCCGTTGTACCTGCAGAAAATTCGATCGAAGGTAGCGTAACTGTCACTTTAGATACCCTGTGGCGACTGGATTCGCTGCGCATCAGACACGCTTTAATATTGCCAATTTCCCACGCACTGCTGTCCAATGCTAAAAATTTTGAGGCAATTGAAAAAGTTTACTCTCACCCGCAAGCCCTAGCTCAATGTCAAAGATGGCTGGAGCAACAAATGCCCTCTGCTGTGCTGGTGCCGGCAAACTCCACCACCGAAGCTTTGCATTACCTTGAAGATCCCACCATAGCAGTTATTTCCGCCCCGAGAGCGGCTAAATTGTACGATTTACCGATACTCGCTCACCCGATTAACGATAATCCCGATAATTACACTCGCTTTTGGGTACTCGGTAAAAACCCGGAAGAATTTGCTAAAACCGAAACAGTCGATTTATTATCAAAAAAATCTGGCGATCTGACGATTTCTGATTCGCACACATCTAATTGCACTCACACATCGCTAGCTTTTAGCGTACCTGCTAATATGCCGGGAGCGCTAGTGAAACCTTTACAAGCTTTTGCCAGTCGGGGGATTAATCTCAGCCGGATTGAATCTCGCCCTACCAAGCGATCGCTCGGAGAATATCTTTTCTTTATAGATATTGAAGCCGATGTTTGTGAAGTATTAGTGCGATCGGCTCTAGAAGAGCTAAAAACCTACACGGAAACTTTAAAAATCTTTGGTTGTTACAGTGCAATCTCGGCAGTAGAATGTTAAGATTACAGTGTAATTTCCGTAGTATTATGAGTGTAATTTTCAGCTCGACACGGGAGGCTAGCTACTATGGATGCTGATGAACTTCTCAAGCGATATGCAGCCGGAGAAAGGGATTTTCATGAAGAAAACTTAACAGGAGCTTCTCTGTCAGAAGCTTTTTTAAGTCACATTTGTCTCGCCTGTGCCCGATTAAAAGATGCAAATCTAGCTTCTGCAGATCTGAGTTGGGGTAACTTAATGGGTGCCAATCTCGATAGTGCTTGTCTGTTAGTTGCGAACTTAAATGGAGCCAACTTGAGCCGAGCAAATATCATCCGTGCGAGACTATTAGGGGCCGATCTAATTGACGCCAATTTAGTAGCAGCCAATTTGGGCGATACTAAACTTATCGGCGTCAACTTTACCAGAGCAAATTTAGAGCTAGCAAATCTCATGGAAGCTAACGCTTACGAAGCTCGTTTCGACGGAGCTAACCTTAAAGGTGCAAATCTCAGTGAGACAAAACTGCGGGGAGCGAGTTTCAGAAATGCCGATTTGAGAGGAGCATTTTTGTGTGAAAGCAACCTTGCCGGTGCCGATCTCAGAGAAGCTGATTTGCGCGATGCTAATTTGAGCGGTGCATTTTTGTGCGGTGCAAAACTGGAAGGTGCTAAGTTGAAGGACGCAATTTTAACTGATGCAATACACTTTTGTATCAGACAAACATGAACTACCCCGCCTCACAGGAGAACGGGGTTTCTAATTCCCCAAAGGTACGCCAAGAATCTGCCAGCTAAGGACTAAAAAATATATTATTAACTTGGCTGAAAGTGAAATCTATTTGCTCTTGAACTTTAGCAAAATGAAGCTGCATTTTAAGTATTTCTTTCTTAGAATTAGCTTCAGCAATCTTGCTTTCCAAAGTAAGTAAATTGCGGTTGAGAGTTTCTACCCGCAAAGTTTGCTCGTCTAAATCGATTTTCAGTTCTGCCACCTTATCTAACTCAATCTGCTTGCGAACCCAAGCGTGGCGGACTAAATTTTCATCGCCTTTTTGAAGGGCTATTTCTGCCCGGTGCTGCCACTGATTGGCATGAGATTCAGCTTGATTGTACTGCCATTGCACCCGCAGTTGACCGGAAATAGCGCTAGCAACCGCCTGACGCAGTTCTTTGAGGGGTTCCTGAATTTCTAAAATTAATAACTCCCACAGCTTCATCAGTTCGCCTGTAAATTCTTCGCGTTCTACAGACGCTACTAATGCCTCTAAAAGCAACAAATTCGGTGCGATTTGTTGAGTATTTTTATCGAAAATTGCTTGGATTGCCGATAGCTGCTGTCGGTTGTTTTGTTCTTCACCGATCGCACTGAATCTGCCTAATATTTTGCGATCGCCCGAGAAAGTCGTTTCTAAAGTTGCGGGTACGAAAGCAAGTAACTTTTCGCGGGCGATCGAACTCAGCTTTTGTCTGAGCAAATCGCGGGCGGCGGCTTGCACTGCACCGGTTTGGCTTTGACAAATTTCAACGAGCATTTTCAAGCCAGCAGCCCCATAATTCAAAGTTTCTGACAGGGCGGCGATGCGATGTTCGCTAACGGGACTGGACAATCGGTGCTTGACTCCTGCTAGTCCGCCGAGAACGACTCCGCCGACAGGAGGCGGCAATTCACCGCCTCTGACTGCATCGTAGGGTTGCGGTCGATCGAACTTTTCTAACACTAGCGATCGCTCCTGAATACAATTCGAGTTTAGCTTACCTGCTGCAAGCATTAAAACACAGTTACTGCCCTCAGGATGTCAATTAAACGTATCTTTGAGTACAGTCCGGGCCGCTAAATGATTGCGAGTAGAAGTCAAAATTTCGGTTTCCCGTTCCAATCTAGCAGCAGTATCTTGCAATTCTAAAAGAGTTTGCTGTTCTGTGGCTGCGCCGTAAAGGTAACTGGCGACCCAGTAGGACAATTCTGTAGGCAAACTGGGAATATCTTCCGGGAGGTCGATCGACTGATCCATCAATTTACTCGACAGTCGAACTACATCTCGCAGCAGTTGTTCGACATCTTTGCCCAAAGGTCTGAGGTCTTGCTGGGGCGGTACGTCTTCAATCCATTCTACCAGACCGACCAGATAGGGTTTTTCGCGAACGGCGTCGAGCACTCGAAAGCGTTGCTGGCCTAAAGTCATGATTTTCATGCGATCGTCCGGGAGGCGCTGACAGTGAATGACTTCGGCGCAGCAGCCGACGGCAGAGACTTTATTTTCGTTGGGGTCCCACATGAGGACGCCAAAACGCGATCGCCCTCCAAATCGTAC
>JAAUPF010000185.1 GCA_012034575.1 Richelia sp. CSU_2_1
TTGGTATGGTGCGTCGCTATGAGATCTCCCAATAGCAACGAGAGTTGTTCGTAGCGACGCACCCTACATTTACTACATTTACGAGATTATAAAAGGGGTAAGTAACCCGGATTTGGTATTATACCAAATCCGGCTGATTCATCCCCGTTATAAATTGTATGGTGCGTCGCTCGTTTAATCTCGGCTTAAGCGCGAGAATTATTCGTGGCGACGCACCCTACGGTTACTGTTGTATGATTTTTAAGAATTAGTATTACAACATTTTGCAGGTAAATAGGTACTAGCAGATAGAGGACATGGCAGTGCCGTTTTCCTACAGCAATCGCTCGCGCCAGGAGTGTATTTCATAAACGTGAAATCTGCTGTATTTAGTGCGAGCGTCCCCGCTCGCACTAAAATCATCCTAATAAATAACATCAAGAAAGCGCTTAACCTGTTTTTCCCAAGTCCAATCGAGCATGAAATTAGCCGCAGCTAAACCTCGACGTTTGGCTTCTTCACGATTAGTATAAACTTGTTCTAAAGCCTCGACAACTTCGTCAACATCAGACTCTCCCCAACCTTCAATTCCTGGAAAATGAGCCGTGGGTTTAACTCGTCCCTGACTTAATAAAGGATAGCAAATATGATTGTAAATCAAGTCTAAATGACCAGTATTTGCTGATAAAATAGTAGGAATTCCACAGGCCATACTTTCCATTGCGACTAAATTAGTGCCGCCTTCGCAGCGATTGGTAAAAACAGCAGCGTCGGCTTCTCGCAATATTTGTCCGGCGAGGTGATTGGGAATTAATCCGATATCAATAAAAGAATCAACAGGCAAACCGTTAGCAGCCAGCCATGCGGAAATTCCTAAACTTCCATCGCGGTTAATATTGGGAAGTCCGATCGCATTTCCGGTTTGTTCAATTCCTAACATATATTGAGGCCAAAAGTTGTGCCACGCTGTTAGCAATAACGCATCGGGATGTTTGGCGCGAAATCGCTTGAAAGCGGCGACGACAATATCTTGACCTTTGCGGTATTCTAATTTGCCACCGGAGAAGATCACAAATCGATCGCCCAATAAATTTGACTTCGGTGCAGGGTGAAAAATCGCCGGATCTATGCCTTGATTCACCATCCGAATATTAGTCAATCCGCAGCTTTTCAAAACATCGGCATTCCAGTTAGAACCGGCGACGATCGCACTATATTTTTTGGCTTTTTCTAATGCTTGTGGCGTAATCCGCGTGTCCTCAAAAAAGATGACTCCTATTTGACAAGCACTGGTAATTTGATTTTCAACTCCTGAGGCTTCTAAATTGTTACCCAGAGCGTAAAGCACGGGAAAATTGCAAGCTATCTGTTTGTCGTAATTAGCTGATACTAATTCTTGAAATTTTTGCTGTTTTTCCACGACTGGGAATAACAGCGATTTGTGCAGCGGATTGATCGATTCATAGCTGATTGAAGGAGGCGCTAAAAGTGCCACTTCCCATGCTGGATTTTGCAGCAATTGCAGTGTTAAATTCATGCCATAAATTCCCCAGCCGCTGGTAATGCTGACAGGCCAACTTATGCCAATTCCTGTTATTTTTGGCGGTGTTTGTGGAGCGTGAAATTGAGGCGGAGCCTCTGGATCTGCGTTACCAGGCAGAGCCTGGGAACGAGGGAGAGGAGGGGAAATTAGGTGTTCTAAGGCTGTTTTTACTCGATCGAAAACGGGTTCCCAATCACCCGCTGTTTGCTGGCGAAATAGTTTCGCTGTCGGATACCAAGGACTATCTTCGCGTTCCAACATCCACCGCCAATCCGGTATAAAAGATAGCAAAATCCACGTAGGCTTTCCTAAAGCACCGGCTAAGTGTGCGACAGAAGTATCTACACAAATTACTAAATCCAGTTGCGAAATAATTGCTGCGGTGTCGGCAAAATCGACTAAATTTTGGCTCAAATCTGCGATCGGCTGTCGATCTAATAAAGCTCGATCGCTCGCTGACAAATCTTTTTGAAGGCTGTAGAAACTCACTCCCGGAACATCTAAAAGTTTCAGGAAATCGCTCAATTTGCAGGATCGATCGTGATTCTTCCGATGCAGCGGCCGCCCGTCCAAACAATCCCAACTTTTAATTTATGAGTAGGTGCGATCGCAAATTTGAAATTAGCAGGCGGTGTTAGATAGGGAATATTGGCGGGGATATTTTCTAAAGTTGTTCCCAGAATATGTGGCAAACTCAGCAGCGGTGCTTGTACTTGGAAATCCGGCAAATCGAGCGGATTGATTACTACTCGATCGACCCCAGCAATTCCCTCAAACAAACGCTTCAACAACAAATGACAAGCAACCACAACTTTGCCGCCTTTTTCCTTAACTAAAGGCGCGTAGCGGACAAAATGAATTGCGTCGCCGAAACCTTGTTCCGGGTGCAGTAAAATAGTTTTTCCCTGCAAGTCGGAACCGTCCCAAAGCGGTTGAGCAAAATAGCGCTGTTCCAATTCTTGAGTTTTCCAGCGCCATTCATACTCGGCAAAACCGCGCTGTAAATTCCCAGTCAAAATTAAAGCTAAAGCTAATTTTAAGTGAGAGTTTGGCGATTCGGGACAGAGTTGAATTGCTCGATCGTAATAGTCGATAGCCTCTACAACTTGTCCGCTATCTTCGAGGGCGCAACCCAAGTATAAATTAGTTTCGCCAGAGTTGGGATTAATTTCTAGTGCTTGTTGGTAGTGCGAAACTGCTGACAACAATTGACCTTTTTTCTGTTTGATAAAGCCTAAATAACTGTGCGCTTCTGCGTGCCGGGGATTAACAGCAATTACCCGTTCGTAGCGAGCCGCAGCTTCCTCAAATTTACCTTGTATTTGCAAAGCATTTGCGATGTTGAATTCTACCTCAGAAGGTGACACGCAAATTCGAGGCGGAGCCTCTGGATCTGCCTGGTAACGAGTAAACTGTAGGGGCGGTGCCCCCGTGCCCGCCCTCTCTTGCAAGGCTGTTTTTAGGCGATCGAAAACGGGTTCCCAATCCCCCGCTGTTTGCTGGCGAAACAGCCGCGCCGTCGGATACCAAGGGCTATCTTCCCGATCCAAAAGCCACCGCCAATCCGGCATAAAAGCTAGCAAAATCCATACAGGTTTTCCCAAAGCACCGGCTAAATGTGCGACAGCAGTATCTACGCAAATCACTAAATCTAATTGTGATATCACCGCTGCGGTATCGGCAAAATCGTTCAAATTGTCGCTCAAATCTATGACTGGAATTTGATTTAACAAAGTACGATCACCCGCTGATACTTGTTTCTGAAGACTGTAAAAACTTGCGCCTGTAACATCTAATAATTTCAGAAAATAGCTTAAATGACAAGAGCGCTGAAAATCTTTCAAATGTTCCGAACTCCCGGCCCAAACAATCCCTACCTTTAAATTGCGATCGGATTCAAGCGAAAATTGCCAGTTCGGTGGCGCAGCTAAATAAGGAATATTTGTCGGTATATTATCTAAATTTGTCCCCAAAATGTAGGGCAAACTCATCAGCGGTGCTTGCACTTGAAACTCCGGCAACTCCTCTATTTTAATTGCTACTTGTTCGATGCCGGGAATTTGCTTAAATAAACGCTTCAGTTCTTGATAGCAAGAAACAATTATTTTACCGCCTTTTGACTGCACGATTTCCACGTAGCGCAAAAACTGCATCGCGTCGCCTAAACCTTGTTCCGATCGCAATAAAATAGTTTTTCCGTGCAAATCCGAACCATCCCAAAGTGGTTGTTGAAAATGAACTCGCTGCAATTTTTTTGCCTGATCTGTTTGCCAGCGCCACTCGTACTCGGCAAAACCACGCGGTAAGTCGCCAGTTAATAACAGGGCTAAGCCTAAATTGAAGTGAGCTTTCACGCAATTCGCATCGACATCGAGAGCTTTCTGGTAACATGAAATTGCCCGGTGCAGCTCGCCAATTTCTTCTAAAGCGCTGCCTAAGTTATTCAGTGCTTCCACATAATTCGGTTGCAAAGCTATGGCTCGTTCCAAGCTAAAAACTGCCTCTTCTGCTTTGCCAATTTCTAAGCACAAGCTTCCCAATTGATAGTATCCTTTTGGGTTGTTTGGCTCTGCTGCAATTGACTGCTGGTAAAGTCGTTTTGCCTCTTCTATCTGACCCTGAGATTGCATTGCTGCGCCCAAATTTACGAGCGCAGGCACGAAATTTGACTTAACAGAAAGTGCTTGGTTAAAATAGACGATCGCACTTTTTTGTTCGCCCATTTCCTGGAGTGTCGCGCCGAGATTATTAAGAGCTTTGACGTACACCGGATTGAGTTCGATCGCCCTTTGAAAACAAGTTACAGCCTCTGCTATTTTGCCCTGGGATTGTAACAAAATTCCCAAATTGTTTTGCGCCTGAGCGCAGTTTGGATCGATGTGAATTGCTCGCTGATAGTATGTTGTAGCCTCTGCTAAATTGCCTATTTGATGCAGTGTTACCGCCAAATTTGTTGCAGCTTCTATCAAATCCGGCTGTAAAAATAAAGCATTTTTAAAACAATCGATCGCATCGGTAAATTTGCCTTCCGACTTGAGAATATTTCCCCGATTAAACTGCTGTTGAGCTAATTCTAAACTCGACTTATTTTCTACTTGCTGTTGAATGCCAATTCTCACTTGCAGCGCCACAGCCAGCCGATCGAAAACACCTTCCCAATCCCCCGCTTTTTCCTGGCGAAACAGTCGCGCTGTTGGATACCAGGGGCAGTCTTCCCGCTCCAAAAGCCACCGCCAATCCGGCACAAAAGATAGCAAAACCCACACCTGTTTGCCCATCGCACCAGCTAAATGCGCGACAGAAGTATCTACAGAAATTACTAAATCCAGTTCCGCTACAATCGCAGCCGTATCTGCAAAATCATTCAAATAAGAGCTGAGATCGACTACTGAAATTTGCTCTAATAAAGTACGATCGTCCGCAGTCATTTCCTGTTGCAAACTGTAGAAATCCACTCCCGGAATATTTAACAGTTTGCTCAACAAAATCAGCGGGAACGATCGCACCTGATTTAGCGAATGTTTCGGATTACCAGACCACACAATCCCTACTTTTAAATTCGGAGTTTCATTAATCGTAAATTTCACATCCGGCGGCGGCTCTAAATAAGGAACATCCGCCGGTATAGTTGCCAAAGTTGTTCCCAAAATGTGCGGCAAACTCATTAACTGCGATCGCACTTGAAAATCCGGCGCATCCTCTGGATTAACTATTAACTGTTCGATGCCCGAAACTCCCTCAAACAACCGCTGCAAATGTGGCAAACACCAAACAATTACCCGGCCGCCTTTTTGCTTCACTAAATCGGCGTAACGGATAAACTGAATTGCATCGCCCAAACCCTGTTCCGGGCAAAGCAAAATAGTTTTTCCCTCCAAATCTTTACCATCCCAAAGCGGCTGGTGAAAATTGTGCGGTGGCACCTGTTTTTCTTTAATCAGCAATCGCCATTCGTACTCGGCAAAACCTCGTTGAAAATCTCCTGTTAGCAGCAAAGCCAAACCCAAATTTAAGTGAGCTTCGGGGTGAGTGAGATTAAACTCAACTGCTTGAGTGTAGCAAGCGGCAGCATCCGCAAACTGACCGCGATCGTGCAAAGCGCGGCCCAAACCTGTGAGGGGATTGACATAACCGGGTTTGAGTTCGATCGCTCGGTTGTAGCAGGCGATCGCATCTTCAGTTTTTCCCTGTTCCTCCAAAGCTTTACCGAGATTGTTCAAAGCTTCTGGAAACTCAGGTTTCAGGCTCAATGCTTGCTGATAACAGGCGATCGCATCTGCAATTTTACCCTGTTTGTAAAACACAATTCCCAGATTGCAGTGAGCTTCAGGATTGGAGGGTAACTCATGAATCGCTTGCTGGCAAAACGCTAGAGCCTCATCTAACTTATCCTGCTGTTGCAGCGAATCCCCCAAACCGATCAAAGTTGCGGCCAAATCCGGTTGCAGTGCTATCACCCGCTCGTAGTAGGCGATCGCATCTGAAATTTTTCCCTGTCGCAGCAAGGCATAGGCTAAGTTGTGCAGGGCGTCCAAATAGTCAGGTTTGAGCGCGATCGCCCGTTCGTAACTCGCGATCGCATCTGTTTCCTCCCCCTGTTCTTCCACCGCAATTCCCAAATTCAAATAAGCCACCGCGCAATCTGGATTGACTTGAATCGCTTGCTGGTAAAAGCTTATAGCCTCCGCTACCTCCCCTAGTGCTTCCAGGCTCAGCCCCAAATTAACCAGTGCTTCAGCACAATTCGGGTTCAAAGCGATCGCCCGCTCGTATTCTGCGATCGCCTCCCGATCGTTTCCGGCTTCCGCGAGGGCGCTCCCCAAATTGCTTGCCGTTTCCGCCAACTGAGGGTCGATCGCCAGCGCTTTCCTATAGTGTGCGATCGCCTCCGTTAGCTGCCCTAACTGCTGCTTCACAACGCCCAAATTGTTGTGTGCGGCCGCATAATTGGGATCGATCGCGATCGCCCGTTCGTAACATTCGATCGCGCCCCGCAACTTACCCTGCTGCTGCAAATCTCGGCCCAGCCTAAATTCTGCATCCGCCAAATCCGACTGCGCCCCTTCTTCGGAAACCTCACCCTTGAGAGCGATCGCCACATCGTCGAAAACGCCCTCCCAGCATCCCCTCTGGCGCTGGCGGAACAGTCGCGCCGTCGGATACCAAGGACTGTCTTCCCGCTCCAAAAGCCACCGCCAATCCGGCGAAAACGCCAGCAGCACCCACACCGGTTTGCCCAAAGCGCCCGCCAAATGGGCAACTGAAGTATCGACAGTAATCACTAAATCCAGTTGGGCGATCGCAGCCGCGGTATCAGCCAAATCGCCCAAATTCGGACTCAAATCTATAATTGACGTTCCATTTAACAGCGCGCGATCGGCCTGTGACAGCTCTTTCTGCAAGCTGTAAAAACTTACTCCCGAAACGTCCAAAAGTGGCAGAAACTGTCTCAAACCGCAAGAACGCTGCTTGTTTTTGCGGTGTTTGGGATTGCCCGCCCAGACAATCCCAACTTTCATTTTACGATCGGGCAAAAGCGCAAATTGACAACCAGCAGGGGCTGTTAAATAAGCAGTATGTGCTGGTATTGTTGCCAAAGTTGTACCGAGAATGTAAGGCAAACTCAGCATCGGCGCTTGCAAATCAAATTCCGGCAGCGGTTCCCCTTTAACTGCTAGAAAATCAATTCCATCAACTGTGGCAAATAAGCGCTGCAATTGCGGGTAACAACCAACAATTACTTGCCCGCCTTTGCTGCGGACGATCGCAGCATAACGGACAAACTGAATTGAATCGCCCAAACCTTGTTCCGAGTGCAGCAAAATAGTTTTCCCATGGAAATCGGAACCATCCCAAAGTGGCCGATATTCTCTGGCCGCCACAGCATTTTTTGGTCCCGCCAAAAAACAAGAATGACCTGTTTGAAATTCGGAAATTTTCCACCGCCACTCATATTCAGCGAGACCGTTTTCCAAGTCTCCCGCCAACAGCAAAGCCAAAGATAAATTGAGATGAGCGCTAGCGTGTTCTGGATTTAAATAAATTGCTCGTCGGTAGCAGTCGATCGCCTCTTCGATCGCCCCTTTTTCTACCAAACTTCGACCTAAATTGTTGACAGCTTCCACAAAATCCGGTACTAATTCCAGAGCTTTTTGATAACAAACATTAGCTGATTCTAAATCACCCTGTTCTTGCAAAACAGTTCCCATATTATTGTAAGCTTCCGAACTGTTAGGCTGAACTTCGATCGCCCGCTGGTAGTGAGTCAAAGCTGCTGTCAGCTCGCCTTTTTCTTGCAGCGCCACCGCCAAATTGATCAGTGCCGGCACGAAATCTGGCGAAGCGGTAAGAGCTTTTTCGTAATGCGCGATCGCTTCTTCCACATCACCTTTTTCTTCAAAAGCCTTTGCCAAATTGTAAGCTGTTTGAGGGATACTGGGGTCGATCGCCAGCGCTTCTTGGTAGTGGGGTATGGCGGCATCCAATTCACCTCTTTCTTGTTTGAGAAAACCCAAATTAATCCGCGCTTGACAGCAGTTTGGGGAAATACATATTATTGATTCATAAAGGGCGATCGCCTCTTCTTTCTCCCCTGTTTCCATTAATCGTTCGGCTTGCTGCAACCGTAACTCTAACTCAGGCGAATTGCGTTCTGTCGCTGGGAATGCCACCGATTTTAAAGAATCAATTTCGATCTCCGGCGATGGCGATGTGCAGCGAGAAACGAGCGATAAATTTGTATTTTCATATGTTCGATCGCCTGTCATTGCCAGCGACAAAGATTGCCAAGCAGCAGTACGATCGACTGTCATGGCAAGTGGCGCTAATTGCTGCGAATCAGCGGATAAATCTTGACCAGCAATCGTCACATTTACAGTCACAAACGAACTTAAAGCTAGCTTCACTTCCTCAAACAAAGCTTGCCAACTTTCCGACTGACTTTGGCGAAACAGTCGCGCCGTTGGATACCAAGGACTGTCATCTCTATCTAACAGCCACCGCCAATCAGGAGCAAAGGAAAGCAGCACCCAAACAGGTTTTCCCAAAGCACCAGCCAAATGCGCGACAGCGGTATCGACGGTAATCACTAAATCCAGTTGAGATATCGCCGAAGCAGTATCAGCAAAATCGCTCAAATGTGGACTCAAATCCGGGATTAAACTATTATTTAAAAAAGCGCGATCGCTCTCTGACAATTCTTTTTGCAGGCTGTAAAAAGCAGTTCCCGGAACATCAAAAAACTGGCTAAAATCGCTCAAACTGCAAGAGCGTTGATTATCTTTCCGGCGTTTTGGACTCCCCGCCCAAACAATTCCCACCTTCAATTTCTCATCAGAAGCAAGTGCAAATTTACACTCAGCAGGCGGGGCTAAATAAGGAATATTGGTCGGTATATTTTCCAAAGTAGTTCCCACAATTCCCGGCAAACTCATCAGCGGTGCGTGAACATCAAATGCTGGCAAACCCTCAAAACTAACTGACAAATATTCAATCCCGACAACAGTCGCAAACAACCGCATCAATTCCGGATAGCAAGCCACAATCACTTTAGCGCCTTGACCGCGCAGAATCGGCACGTAGCGGATAAACTGAATCGAGTCACCAAAGCCTTGCTCGACGTGCAGTAAAATAGTTCTTCCACGCAAATCTGAACCATCCCAAACAGGTTGTGAAAATTGCCTCATTTCCAGTTGCGGAGTGCGCCACCGCCATTCGTATTCAGCGAAACCGCGCCGCAAGTCTCCGAGTACCAGCAAAGTTAGCGCAAATTCGAGGTGTGCTGTCGGATTATCTGGCTGCAATTCTAATGCTCGATAGTGACAAGAAAACGCCTCTTTAAATAGTCCTCGATCGACAAAAGCGTGTCCGAGGTTGTTAATAGCATCTACGAAGTCAGGCTTTAATCTCACAGCTTCTTGGTAATGCGATATTGCTGCTTTCGTATTGCCTTGTTCGTGGTATGATGCTCCGAGATTGTTGTGAGCTTCGGGATTATTTGGATCGATATTAACCGCTTGTTGGTAGCAGTTTAGCGCTGCGTTGAATTGACCTTGTTGCTGCAATATTGTTCCCAAACCGATGAGACTATTTGTTGAAGATGGATTTATTTTTAAAGCGTGTTGATAACAGGCGATCGCCTCATTTAATTTATGCTTTCCTTTAAACAAAAGAGCTAAGTTGTGGGCAGTTTCGGGAAGGTTTGGTTCTATTTCCAGAGCTGTTTGGTAGTAAGAAATTGCTGCGTCTATCTCGCCTAGTTGCTGTTTGATCCAACCAGAATTATTGTGTGCTAATACAGAATTAGGAGCGAGTTTAATGACTTGTTCGTAACGAGCGATCGCCCCTTGATTTTCCCCTGTTTCCAGCAAAACATTAGCTAAATTCAAATACGCTTCTACCAGATCGGGTTGTTGGGCTATCGCTTGTTCGTAGCGGGCGATCGCCTCAGCAATTTTTCCCTGCTGCCTCGCAGCTATTCCCAACAAACACAGCACGTTTGCCGACTCCGGCTGCACTTTAATTATTTGTCGGTACAATTCTTCAGCTTCTAGCAAACGCCCCGCTTGGTGATGTTCCCAAGCTATTTTCAAAGAATCTTCTGAACTCATTTGGCAGGTAGCTTTCTGCGATTTCTTTTGAGAAGCCATAGCGATCTGTGTTGTTGGTTATTAGTTATTAGTTATTAGTTATTCGTTATTTGTATTGGTTATTTATTATTTGTTATTGCTTATTAGAACAATGACTATCAACTGCCAACTGTCAAGCGGTCAACTTTCAGGTGCGTCGCTCATCGATGGTCGATTTTTGTTTGGGATGAGCGGTGGGAACGCACCCTACAACTGTCAACTGCCTTCATCCCAACAAACAAGCGGCTGGAAAAATTATATACTCTAGAAAAAACAACTTCCAAATAAATTGATAAAACTGAGCTATCTCCATTTTATCCTCCAAATCAACTTTTTCGCTCCAAAACCACATCAAACCCAAAGCGACCAAATGAGTAACCGCCAGAAACACTAAATTCACCTTCGGCAATACCAGCACACCCGCCAAAAGCGCGCCAAGATAGCAAACCGTCAACACCCAGCCAGATAAATTAAACACTGCCGGCTTGCCCAACTTAATCGTAAACGTAGTAATATTGTATTGCTTGTCGCCCTCCATGTCCGGGATATCTTTAAAAATGGCGATCGCAAAAGTAAACACTACCACAAACGCCGTCAGCACCCAAACTTCCGCAGGAATAGCAAAAGACAAATTCTCTAAATTCCAGCCGGAAAAAATGCTTTTCGCCCTCCCCAAACTCAACACCCAATTAAAATGCAAAAACAACCCTAAATTTACAATAGCGCCCCGCACCGTAAAAATGCACAGCGCCGCCCAAAAAGGAAACCGCTTCAGCCGAATTGGTGGCAAAGAATAAGCAGTGCCGATCGCCAAACTAACACCAACCGTAGCCAGCAAGAACGGCCCTTGTAAAACAGCAGTCAAAACTGCTATAATTCCGGTTAGCGTTACAATTAATTCACCTGTTTTTCGAGAAAACTCTCCCGAAGCTACAGGCAAATAAGGCTTATTAATTTTATCAATTTCCACATCTTCTAACTGGTTCAAGCCGACAATATAAATATTGCCACAAATGCAAGCCAACCAAGCAAAAAATAGAGGCAAAACTACAGGAATGACTAACACTCGCTCGCTTTGGGCGATCGCGTACAAAGCCAACACACTCAAGCTAGTACCGACAATTGTATGCGGCCGAGAAAACTCCCAAAATGCCCTCAGCCAGCGCAGCATCACGCCATTTCGATCGCTCCCAGACCTGCCAATAGAATCGTTGTTCATAAACCTAAATTGCCCTTCTTCCTAATTTTTACCCTGAGTCAAGCCGAAGGGCTTTACTCGTTTTACTCGTTCCCAGGCACTGCCTGGGAAAGCAGATCCGGAGGCTCTGCCTCCAATTTTCCTGTTTGACAAGCGAGGCAGAGCCTCTGGACATCTGTTCCCAGGCAGAGCCTGGGAACCAGTTAATTCCGATGCTACCGGATTTGATATGAGTTACTTTACAGCACAAATCAACCCAAACCGAATCAACCCACTCTGATATCCGCGGCTCATCAATCCCAGGGAAAGAGCAGCTTGAATAGTCGTCCAACCGCTAGTCAACAAACCCCAAATCGCGCTCGGAGTAAAAGCCGAATCGATGACGACATCCCAAAAAGGAGCAACGGCTTTTGACCAGTCAGCAGTGCGAATACTTGTAAAAGGCAAACTGCGAGTAATTTCCTCATATTCCGGCAAAGAAATCACGTAAGGCAAAGCATAAACCCGGTAAATTTCTGCCAACTCCTTTCTCTCTTCATCTGTCAATTCTCCAGCCGTTTCTCCCACCGGACGGTGACACCATGTCGCCAAAATCAAAGTCCCCCCAGGCTTGAGTACGCGATAACATTCCTGCAAAAACTTAATTTTATCCGGCATATGTTCCCCACTTTCGAGCGACCAAACCAAGTCGAAAGATGCGTCAGGAAAAGACATATTCAAAGCATCTGCTACCAAAAAGTTAACATTGCTTTCCAGGCCGGCAATTTTAGCACGTTCTGCGGCTCGGTTTGCTTGTACCGGACTCAGAGTAATCCCAGTAGCTGTAACAAGATCGCCCATTTGATTTGACTGTACCCCCGATCGGGTAAAATCTCGATCGACCCTCTCATCAGACCTGAAATTATTTCCCGAAACCGAACCAAACTTTTCAGTCAAATACAGCGTACTGCCGCCGATACCGCAGCCTACATCCAGGATGCGGTAAGGTTCACAGAGTTCTGCCCCCCCAGGTACACCAGCCCACTCAAGCAGTTCTTCGATTAAATCTATCTGAGCCTGACGACGGTCTTTTTTCAAATTACCATCCGGGCCGTAGAAACCGTGGTGCATATGTTCGCCCCACACCTGTTCCCAAAGACCGCTCGAAGCGTCGTAAAATTGCTGAATTTGTTGATAAAGTGTTGAGGTCATCGCACTGTCGCAAGTTAATAAATGAATTTTACCGTTCTTTTTGGGCTGTTGCCATCTTTTGCCATTTGAGTTCGATCGCCAATCCCAACGAATCAGGCATTCGGCTTTTCAATCTAAAATCTAAAATCTAAAATCTAAAATCTAAAATCCGATGACTGTCTCGCGAACAATTTGCTTGGGCTTTCTCGCCGTCATTACCGCAGGGGCTCTACTACTAATGATGCCTTTTTCCACAAGTGATGGAACTTGGAGCGATCCAATAACAGCACTATTTACTTCTACTTCTGCTGTCTGCGTCACCGGCTTATCAGTTGTGGATGTCGGAAAATACTACTCTTTTTGGGGTCAATTTTTCCTGGTTTTGCTGGTACAAATAGGAGGCTTGGGCTACATGACAGCCACTACTTTTCTGCTGCTGTTATTGGGCCGCAGGTTTGGCTTGAAAGACAAAATTGCCCTTCAACAATCTCTTGACAAATCGGGACTAGCCGGTGTAGTGCAACTCGTGCAGTCAATTTTAGCAACAACAGTTTTGTTTGAATTGACCGGAGTTTTTTTGCTGATGTCGGTTTTGTCCCGAATTCGGATTTCAAAATGGCCTCTGGTCTTCTGTATTTCACAGCATTAATGCGTTTAACAATGCCGGGTTTAGCTTGTACTCAGATAGTTTGATCCGCTACATCGGTTCGCCGATGATTAATTTTACGATCGGCGGTTTAATCGTATTTGGAGGCATTGGCTATCAAGTAATTATGGAGCTGTTCTTGTGGGTGCGCGATCGCTTTAATAAAAGCCAGATCTGCACAGTTTTTTCCCTCAACTTCAAAGTCGTTACTAGCACAACTGCTGTCCTTTTAATTTTAGGAACAATAGCTTTTTTGGTTCTGGAATACAACAATCCAGAAACGTTCGGTTCTTTGAATTTTGCTCAAAAGGTGATGGCAGCTTCCTTTCAATCTCTTACTCCCCGCACGGCGGGATTTAACACGATCGACATTGGCAAATTGAGCGAAGCAGCACTATTTATGACGATCGCCCTCATGTTTATCGGCGCCAGTCCCGGCAGCACCGGCGGTGGCATCAAAACCACAACGTTTAGGATCTTGTTTAGCTGTACCGCAACAGTTCTAGAAGGCCAGGAAGAGGTACAGTGCTACCAGCGTCAAATCCCGCCCGCACTGATTTTGAAAACGATTAGCGTGATGTTTGGTTCGCTGATGGTAGTGATCGGATCTGCAACTTTAGTTGAGCTAACAAATCCCGAACTAGAATTTATCCAAGTGCTGTTTGAGGCAGTGTCAGCTTTTGCTACAGTAGGCCTTTCTACGGGAATTACAGCCAAAATTTCGGCGATCGGCAAGTTAGTTTTGATTGCTACAATGTACGTAGGTCGCGTTGGCGTGTTGCTGCTGATCAGTGCCGCTGTCGGCGACCCCAAACCTAGGACTTTTAAATATGCTGAGGAAAGTTTGTTAGTGGGCTAGCAAAATCGTGCCTAGATGCTGATAATCTAAACAATGGGCAACGACCAAAATCAATTTTTAGCTGTGGCAGCAGAAGCCTCTGGCCTACCGCTTCGGAGGCGATGAGATGAATGCGAGTGAGCCGCGTGAAGAGCACCCGCCCACGAGACGTAAACGCGCCAGCGAACGAGAGATGGGCGGGTGCATGAGAAGGCGAACAAAATCCCTTGCACTCGC